>DASUHM010000050.1 GCA_036273515.1 Gaiellales bacterium | reverse complement strand
CGCACGGACGGCGGGTGGTCAAGCGGCGCGTCGGTGGCGCTTTGGCTGCGAACCGTCGCATCGCGCCTCGGTCGCGCCCATACAACCCGGTATGACCGCTCCCCGCGTCCTTGCGCAGCCCGTGGGCTTGCACCTTGGACACCACAGGACTTACCGATCAATCATCTCGACCGCGGCCAGGGGCTGCGCGCCCTGCGCCTGCCAGGCGATCTGAGCCTCCAACCCCTCCGCGAGCGTGGTCTGCGGCTGCCAGCCAAGGCCGGCGCGGATGCGGCGCGTGTCCGCGCATGTGCGCAGCGGGTCGCCCGGCGCAGGCGGGCACGGCTGCGCGGCCAGCCGGCGGCCCGTGAGCCGCTCGCAGATGGCCATCGCCTGCGCGAGCGACGCCGGTGTGCCGCCCCCCACGTTGTAGACGGCGCCGCCGGGCGCATCCGACATCGCAAGGGCCGTGGCGGCGACGATGTCGCCCACGTACGTGAAGTCGCGAACCTGGGCGCCGCTCCCGAGGAGCGGGAACGGCGGCCCGCCGAGAAGCGAGGTGACGAGCCGGGCGAAGGCCATGTCGGGCCGCTGGCGGGGTCCGTAGACCGAGAAGTAGCGCAGGCAGACGACATCGAGGCCGCGCTCGACCGCGTACGCCCGCGCCAGCGTCTCGCAGGCGAGCTTGGTGACGCCGTAGGGGGAGATCGGGCGCGGCGGGTCGTCCTCGGCGGCCGGGCGGCCCGGGGCCTCGCCGTACACCGACGAGGAGGAGGCGAACACCACCCGAGCGCCGCGCTCCGCCGCGGCCTCGAACACGCGGTGGCTGGCGAGCAGGTTCGCATGCAGATACGGCTCGAACCCGGCCCCCCAGCTGTCGCGAACGCCGGGCTGGCCCGCCAGGTGGAACACCCCGTCGACCTGGGCGACCACGTCCGCGAGGCCGTCGCAGGCGTCCCGCTCGTCAAGCGAGAAGCGTGGGTCGGCACGAGCGGCGCGCAGGTTGCGCTCCTTGGCCGGGCGCGGATAGAAGGTCGTGAACGCGTCGAGCCCCACCACCTCGTCGCCGTCGGCGAGGAGCGCCTCGCACAGGTGGGAGCCGATGAAGCCGGCGCAGCCCGTCACCAGGTAGCGGCTCATGCCGGCACTCCGTCGCTCCGGCGGCGGCGCGTGCGCCCGTCGCCCGCCGCGACCAACGCCTCCGCCTCCCGCACCGTGGCCACCATGACCCGCTCCCAGCCCGGATCGAGCAGGGAGGCGCGCCGGGCGGCGGCCTTGAGCAGGAACACCGCCTCGTAGAGCCCGACCCGGACGCGGCCGTGCGCGCCGATCGGGCCGTACCCGCGGAGGAGCCTCTCGCCGGCATCCCCGTCCTCGGGCTGGCCGGCCCGGGATCGACGCCAGCGCAGGTCGGCGAGCAACTTGCCCAGGTCGAGCGCCGCCTCGCCCCGCCGGGCGCGGTCGAGGTCGATCACGGTGACCGCGACGCCGTCCCAGAGCAGGTGGTCGAGCTTGAAGTCTCCGTGGACGAGCGTCGCCGTCTCGGCACCCGCGCGCTCGCCGGCCTCGCGGGCAGCCGTGAGGGTCCGCCGGAGCGCCGCCCCGGTCAACGGCAAGAGGGCGTCGACGTGCTGGGCAGCCCGCTCGGCCCGGTCGATCTCTCCGGCGAGCGTTGCCGCCGGCTCGGACGGGGGCATGCCGCAGTGGATCACGCGCAGGAGCGAGCCGATCGCCTCCAGATCGGCATCCCCGGCCGACGCCGGCCGTCCGCCAACGGCGTGGGTGACGAGCGCGTCCTCCGACGCGTAGAGCAACGGCCGCGCGGCCCGCATCCCCGCAGGACCGCGGTCGAGCGCCGCGCACACCGCCGTCGCGCGCCGGGAGGCGTGCCCGGCCGCTCCGGGGCGATAGAGCTTCGCGTACCACGCGTCCGCCGGGCCGGCGTAGCGCAGCACGTGCCGCTCACCCGGCCGGTAGCGGATGGTGGCGACGGCGGCCGGCGCGGTTCCGAGCCCGACCGCGTCGCCCGCGAACGCGCCGTCCGACATCCGGACGAGCGCCGGGAAGCGAGGGTCGAGTGGTGCCACCAGGATCCGCATCCCCCACGCGGGAACATCGGCCGCGAGGGAGCGAAACGGAGCCGCGAGCCCGCGTTGACGGGCCTCGTGCTCGATCGCGTCCGCACCGGGGGCCAGGTCCGATTCGGCCGGCGACCACGTGACCGCCACGTGCCGGCACCCAAGGTTGCCGCGGGGGTCCCGTACGGTCGCGATGCACCACACGCTCAGCTTGCGGCCGGGCTTCAGCTTGACCCGGTGGACGTGGCAGCCGCGGAGGGCGGCGCCTGGCTCCAGCAGACCGGCGATCCGTGTCCAGGCAGCCGTCGCGGCCTCGCCCTCCAGGAACCGGCGCACACCCTCCACGCCGGCGCTTCCCGTGACGACCTCGGCGACGGTCACAAGACCCCCGCCCGGTCGAGAGCGTGGCGGAGGAGCGTGAGCCGGTACGGGAGCCGGCCGAGCTTCGCCTTCGTCCAGCAATGCAGGACGCCCGTGACGGCGTCGAGCGCCTCCCACAGCTCAACGCGCTCCCGGCACACCGGCGCCGTGTCGGCGTACGCGTCGAGGAACGCCGCCGCGAGCGCATCGAGGCGGGCCAGTTGGGTGGCGTCGTCCCCGCCACCTGCCTCACGGAGCGTGCGCAGGCCGGTGTCGCGGAGGCTGGAGCAGAAGAGCGCACAGTCAGCCGCGGGCTCCGCCAGGCAGAAGCTGTCGAAGTCGATGAAGCCGATCGCGCCGTGCTCGCCGACCAGGACCTGCGCGGGGCGGAAGCTGCCGTGAGAGGGCACCGCCGGCTGCTCGGCGGCCGCCGCGATCCTGCGGTCGAGCGTGTCCAGCAGGCCGGCCACGGCCCCGTCAAGGGAGGGCGCGAGCACTGCGAGGCGGTCGACGATCTCGCTGACCTCCGCTCGCTCGGCCGTCCAGGAGCGCTCGTCCAGCGGCTGTACGCCGCAGGCGTGCAGCTCGGCCAGGCCGCGGCCGCTCCGCCGGAGCGCGGCGACGAGCGCGGCCGGGTCCCCGCCGCCGGTGCCGAGGCACTCGCGCAGCATCGCCTTGAGGGTCGTCCGATGGGGGATACCGCGTTGGAGCACGACCCGGTCGTCGGCCGAGAAGGCCAGAGGCTCGGCGAGGGCGACGGTCCCCGCTGCCGCCACCGGGGCGCGCCAGAGGTCGCGCATCCCGTCCCAGGCGACCCGCCCCTTGTCGCCCCAGTAGGTCTTGGCAACCACCGTGCGCGGCCACTCGGGCGGGGCATCGGGGGCGACCTCGAGCTCGTAGGCGACCGTGCAGCGGCTGCCCGGCTTGTGGCGCATCACGCGCGACCTGCAGGCTGCGACGCGGATGCCGGGGCAGCGGCCCGAGGCGTGCAGGAGCCGCTCGATCATGCGGGCGGCCGCGTCAGGGTCCGTCATCGACCCAAGCGCCGGCAGGGCCGCGTCCGCATCACCGCGCGTAACGACCAGTCGCAGCTCCGGCAGGTACCGGCGCCAGCCCGGCTCGGCGACGCTCGTCCCCGCCGGAGGCCGCGGCTCGGACACGCGCCCGTGCAGCTCGACCGCGCCGGCCCCGGCCACATCGGCGACATACACCGTGCCCATTCCGGTGCTCTTCGTGCGCACGCGCACCACGTCGCATGAGCGCAGACCGGGGATGTGGGGAAGCAGAGCGCGCTCGACGGCCGCGGGATCGCCGATCGCGCCCAGCCATCCCGGCGGGTCGCCGAGCCGCTCGAGCGTCTCGGATGCGGTCACGGCCGTCGCCCCCCGCATCACGTCCGCTCCTCGAGCAAGCCGGCGATCGCCTCCAGCCGGCGCGGCTTGCGCTTCTGCCAGCTGTGTACGGCCCGGCCCAGCAGGCTCAGCCTCTCGTACCCGCGCACGCGCTCGCGCAGCTCAGCCGGGGCCGCGCCGGTCGTTGTCGCCTCGGCGTAGACATCGAGGAACTCATCGGCAAGGCGGGAAGCGGGACACGGCTCTCCGCCGCCGGTCGCCTTGAGCCGCAGGTAGGCGAGGAAGTTGCCGAGATCGAGGGCCGGCTCCGCGAGGCACACCGTGTCGAAGTCGACCAGCGCCCACCGGCGTCCGTCGAAGAGGATCTGGTTGTGCTTCAGGTCGCCGTGGGACGGACGGGCGGCGAGTGGCGCGGAGGCCGCGAGCTCCGCCTCGGCCCGTGCGAGCCCGTCCTCCAGCCAACCGCCGAGGCTCGGGGCGAGCCGGGCGAGGGCGGCGATCTCGGCGCGCAACCGCTCGATCTCGCCTTCCGCGCTGCGCCGGCCGGCGGCGGCCGCGTCGAGCCCGTGCAGCGTCGCAGCGACCTCTGCGCATCCGGCTATGGCGGCGGAGAGGGCGGTCGCCGGTGCTGCTGCTCCGCGCGCACGGGCCCGCAGGAGGTCGGAGAGCACCGGGGCGCCGCGGACGACGCCGAGCAGTTGCAGCCGAAGCTGTGAGGCGTAGCCCAGCGGGCGGGGGACGTCGAACCGGCGGTCGGCCGGCAGCCGCCCAAGCGCCCGGGCGGCAGCGGCGAGCGCCGCGTTCGCCTGCTCCCCGCGGTCGTCCGCAGCCACCTTTCCGTAGGCGAGGGTGCGACCGCCTTCGTGATAGCGCAGGATCACCCGGTCGGAGCCGCGGTACCGGTGGGTGGTCACCTGGAGCTGTACGGGACTGCGGCCGAGCGCGTCCGCCAGCAGCGGCCCGGTTCGGGCGCAATCGGTGGCGTCGAGCAGCGTCGGCAGGCCGGCGTCTATAGGGTAGACCGACACCGTCGCCCGCAGGCCGGGAAGGAGGGCGATCGCGCCGGTGCCACCCAGGCGGCGCGCGAGGGGCCGCAGCCGCTCGGCGTGCTCGCGGGCCGCCCCGGCCGCCGAGGGGTGCACGCGCGCCGTGACGATCACCGCCGCGTCGGCGCCGGTCACCGCGTCGTAGCGGACGACGCATGCCCGGCCGGGGACGTAGCGCATCGACCGCAGCCGGCACAGGGCGATTCCGGTGCCGCCGGGGTGAAGCGTACGGCCGAGAAGCGACGCCATGGTCGCCTCGTCGACCGCTGCCGGGAGCCCCGGCAGCTCGGCGGCCGTCCCCGGGCACGAGAGCAGATCCAGCTCGGCCGGATCCAGGCTGATCACCGTCGCGGCCACATACCCCCCTCCTCGAGCAGCGAGCGGGCGCGCGCGAGTCGCGCAGATTTGCCGTGGCGCCAGCTCGAGACCGCGACATGCACCAGCGCAAGCGCCTCGTGGACGGCCGCGCGCCGCTCGAGCAGGCGCCGTGCGGACCGTTCGACTCCTGCCTCCGCGGCATACGCGCGCAGGAACCGGCGGCACATCGGCCCGCCGGCGTCACGGCCCGCCGGCTGCGTCGTTCGCCGGACGGCAAGCCGCAGATACGCATTGAAATGACCCAGGTCGAGTGCTGCCTCACCCATGCAGACATCGTCGAAATCGACCAGGCCCGGGATGTCGCCGTCGAGCACGATCTGACGAGGCGTGAGGTCGCCGTGGCACAGGCGGGCCGGCCCCGGACCGACAGGGCCTGCCGCCGTCAGCGCCCGGTCGATGCAGCCGGCCAGGTCCTCGGCCAGGTCGGCGTCGACCCGGCGGACGAGGTCGAGGTCGCGGCGCAGACCGGCCGCGTCCGTCTCGGCACTGCGGACGCCGGCGATGGTGACCGGGCACGCGTGCAGCCGGGCCGCGGCGCGGGCGCACGCATCGAGCGCAGCCGTGGACTGCCCGGGCCGGGCCGGCCGGCGGAACAGCGCCGTCCACGGCGTGCCGGCGACCTCGGACTGCAGGCTCAGTCCCAGCTCGGGGACGGTCCCGAGCGGCTGTGGCACACGCAGGCCGGGAGCCGCCGCGGCCACGGCGCGCAGGGCGGCCGTCGGCTCCGCAGAGACGCGGGGGGCGACCTTTGCGTACACCGTGCCTCCCCCCGCGGCCCGGTAGCGCAACGTGCAGCGGCCTTCCCGGGGATGGTGCGCGACCTCGACCTGGCAGGGAGCCGCCGCTCGTCCGAGCGCGGCCATGAGCAGCTCGGCCGCGCAGACCGGATCGGTGGCCGCCGGGAGGCCCGGCAGCTCCGGCTCGATCGGAAACGCGTGCACGGTCATCGGCACCGCCGGGTCGGTCGCGACTGCCGCCCCCAGCCCGCGTAGCAGCGGATGCCCGGCCGCCGCCCGCACGGCGGACTCGAGGTCGCGGCGGAACGCCTCGGCGGCGTCCGCGTCCGGGAGGACGCGTGCCCCGACGGTCACCTCGCGCCCGCGGCCGTCCGCTCCCCCCACGGCGGCGGTGTAGCGCAGGCTGCACGTGCCGTCGGCTCGGTAGAGCAGCTTGCCGACGGCCACCCGCCCGACGGCGCCACCGCCGTCCGGCCACAGCATGCGCTCGAGCCGTCCCCGCATGGCTCCTGTATCGAGCGCATGCTGCAGCCCCCCAACTGCGGTCTCGAGGCCGCAGGCGGTCGGACGGTCGGTGAGGACCGTCATCGCGCCTCGGGTGCAGGTACCGCGATCGACCTCGACCCGAGGGCCGCGAACCGGGTTGCGTGCACGCGGGCGTAGCCGTCCCCGTGGGCGACGAGCTCGTCGTGCGTCCCGGAGTCGACGATCCGGCCATGGTCGAGGACGAGGATCCGGTCGGCCGCCTGCAGCAGGTTGAAGTCGTGGGAGATGACGAGCGTCGTGCGCCCCTCGATCAGCTCACGCAATCCCTCCAGGACAGCCTCCGCCGCCGCGACGTCGAGACCGGTGGTCGGCTCGTCCAGGATCATGATCGGCGTGTCGCGGATCAGGGCGCGCGCGATCGCGATCCGCTGCCGCTGGCCGCTCGACAGGTTCGCGCCCTGCTCGGTCAGGTCGCAGTCGTAGCCGTTCGGGAGAACCGAGATGAACCCGTCCGCGTTCGCGCGTACGGCGGCCGAGACGATCTGCTCGCGGGTTGCGTCGGGCAGGCCGTAGGCGATGTTGTCGGCCACGGTTCCGCTGATGAGCGCCGTCTCCGGCAGCACCATGCTGATCTGCGAGCGCACCGACTCGATCGTGAGCCCGCGCACGTCCTGGCCGTCCAGCGCCACCACGCCGCGGTCGGGGTCGTACAGCCGCGGGATCATCTGGGCGATGGTCGACTTGCCGGCTCCGCTGGGACCGGCGAGCGCGACGACCTCGCCCGGCTCGACCTCGAAGCTCACGTCCGCGAGGGCCGCAGGACGTTCCGCCTCGGTGTCCTCGCCGGAGTAGGCGAAGGTGACGTCGCGGAACTCGATGCGGCCCGCGAGCGGCGGCGACTCGACCGCGCCCGGCTCGTCCCGGACCGTGATCGGGCGGTCGAGCACCTCGGCGATTCGCTCGACGCTCGCGAACACCTTCGCGATCACGTTCCATTCCTTGATGATCCGCCGCGACGGCTTGAACATCTGGCGGATCAGCAGCACCACCAGGGTCAGTGTCCCCAGGCTGAGCTGGCCGGAGTCCATCAGGTAGACGCCGATCCAGATCACGGCCGAGATCGCGATGACCTCGAACACGGTCACGATCCAGCTGAACCATGCGTCGAGCCGGGCGGCGTCGAGCGCCGCGGTCATCGCCCGGCCGCTGTTGTCGACGAAACGCCGTTCGTCGTGCCCGCCGCGGCCGAAGGTCTGCACGACCCGGATCGAGCCCAGCATCTCCTGCGTGGCCGCGGCCAGGTCGCCCTCGCGGGCGCGCTGGCGCTTGGCGGCCGCCTTGATGCGCCGGGAGAAGTACCACGAGATCGCCGACGTCCCCGGGATCACGATCAATCCCACCAGCATGACCTGCCAGGCCTCGTACAGCAGGAAGACGACCGTGGCGATCAGCAGCAGCGTGCTGCCGGCCAGGTCGCTCAGCGAGTCGATCACGAACTGCTCGAACTCCTTCACGTCGCCGACGACGCGGAAGATGACGTCGCCCTTCTGGCTGCGGTCGTGAAACGACATCGACAGCCGCTGAAGGTGCGAGAACAGCCCGACGCGCATCCGGAAGCCGAGCGTCCGGCCGCCGCGGGCGAAGCAGATCTCCGCCAGCGAGTCCGAGGCGCTGTTCACGACCTCGAGCACGATCAGCACGACGACGAGGGCGGCGATCGTCGCGTTGCGCGGCGATTCGATACCGGGGAAGCTCAGCGGCCCCTGGGTGCCGTCGAAGTAGTCGATCATGTACGACAACGGGTACCACGCGAACACCGAGGTGACCGCCTCGATCGAGAGCAGCACGAACGCGGTCACGAACAGCCGGTGCTGCGAGCGGGTGAACCGGGCGATCAGGCGCACCGCGCGGCGCGTGTCGTCGCGCTTGGCGACCGGCCGGCCCTCCTCGGCCTGCCGGGATGCGCGCCGTAGCAGCCAGTAGATGACCAGGCCTACGAGGGCGCATCCCACCAGCGAGGTGAGGACGATGCGCGGCGCGGTGTGCATGGTGATGTCCGCTCGCAGGGTGATCATGAGGCCTCCCGTTCGTACAACACGTCTGCAATGCGACGCGCGCCTGTCTGCACGTCGAATCCCTCCACCACGGCCGCCCGCGCGGCCCGGCCGAGCCCGGCACGGAGCCGGTGGTCGCCCAGGAGCCGCGCCAGGCTCGACGCGATCCGCTCCACGTCGCCGGCGGGGCACAAAAGGCCGGTGCGCCCGTCGACGACCACCTCGGCGATGCCCCCGGCGTCCGTCGCGACGACCGCGACGCCCGCCGCCATCGCCTCGAGCAGCACGTTGGGGATGCCGTCGCGATCCCCGTCCGCGGTCACGACGGGCGTGAGCGCGAAGACCGAGGCGTCGTGCAGCTCGCGGGCGAGCTCCGCCTGGGTGAAGCAGCCGCCGAGCCAGACCCGCTCCTCCAGCCCGAGCTCGGCGACGAGCTGCGCCAGATCCGCCTGCATCGGGCCGTCCCCCAGGATGCGGACGTGGGCGTTGGGTCGAAGCAGCGCGCACGCACGCACGAGATCGCCAAAGCCTTTCTTCTCGACCAGGCGCCCGGCCGACAGGATGAGGGGCGGCGACGGCGGCGCGCCGCTCCCGGGCTGGAACAGCGTCGCGTCCACGCCGTGGTGGATCACGCGCACCTTGCCGCCGGCACCGGGAACGACCCGGCGCAGATAGGCGGCGTTCGCCCCGCAGCAGGTGACGACGGCGGTCGCGGCCCGGGCGCGCTCGGCCAGCGTCCGCACGGGCGTCTCGTAGAGGTCGCGGGCGTGGGCCGTGAAGCTGTAGGGGGTTCCCGTCAACCGGCCGACGAGGAACGCGATGAGCGTGGGGTCGTGGGCGAAGTGGCTGTGCAGGTGCAGCCGCTCCGCTCCATCTGCGCGCAGCTTCCGGGCCAGGTACACGGCCTGGGCGAACGCCTGGAACCGCGAGCCGGTCCGGTATCCCGTGTCCAGGTCTCGGCGGCGGAGGACGTAGGCGGCGGCGCGGGTGTAGCGGAGCGGCCGCCGCAGCGCGAAGCGCGCATGCTCGGCCAGGAGCGCGCGCCGCGGGCGGCGGAGGGCGGGGTCGAGGTAGTGCGGGCGCGCCCGCACGGACGTCGAGGCCGCCTGCACGGCACCGTTGTCGGCCCGGGTCATGCTGAACAGCTCGACCGGGACGCCGAGGCGTTCCAGGGCGACGATCTCGTTCGTGATGAACGTCTGGGACAGACGCGGGTAGCTGCGAACGAGGTAGACGATCCTCATCGCAGGGCTCCGATCTGGCGGGCACCGTGGGCGAGGACGAGCCGCAGCTGACGGTCGCGCTCTCTGCCGGCCGGCCGCGGTTCGACACCCGTCGCCTGGGCGAGCTGCTTGGCGATCTTCATACAGGTGTACGCCGCGAAGAACCGGAACGTCGCGCCCGGCCGCCGGCCGCTGCGGGCGCAATAGCCGTCCAGGAACGCGCGCTCGACGACCGGCCGGTGCCGGAAGGCCGACCGGATGCTGTGGAGCCACAGATACGTGCAGAAATGGGCCGGGTCGAGCGATCGGTCGCCCATCCGCACCTCGTCGAAGTCGATGACCCCGATCCGCGGTGACGCCACGACGTGACGGTGGTGGAAGTCCTTGTGGATCGGGACATCGGCGGCGAACGGCAGCCGGGTCACCCACCGCGCCAGCTCATCCGCAAGCGCGCGAGCCGCGTGCGCGTGGGCCGGATGCAGCTCGCCGACGCGCGCGGCCCAGCGGCCGGCGTTCTCGATCTCGGCGTGCATGTCGATCGTGCGCGGCGGCCGGATCCCGCTGCCGTGGAGGCGGGCGAGCCAGCCTCCGGCCCCTCGCGCGGCTCGCTGCGCCTCGCCCGGCGACGAGACGTCTGCCAGCATCCGACCCTTGACGGGGACGTAGACGACGAGCGCCAGGTCGGGGAGGTAGCCGACGAGCGGCGGCACGCCGGCGTCGGGGCCGAAGTCCACCCGCTCGAGCGCACGCCACGTCTCGAACAGGCGGGCGGCGCGCACCGGCTTGGCGAAGTGCTTGCCGTACACTCGCGCGGGCGCATCGCCCGCGAGCCGATACTCGACGAGCGCGCGGCTGTCCGGTTTCCAGACGAGCGTGGTCGCCTCGGTGACCGCGAGCGTCCCACCGGGCGCCAGCAGGTCGCGGAGGCGGCGGCTCATGGTGGCCGTGTCCAGGATCGCCTCGGCGGCGATCGGGGCGGGAGCGAGGGCCGTCACGGCGACCCTCCCGCGGCCCCGGCGGCCACGAGGGGGCGGTCGCCGGGGCCGGCCGGCGCGGCGGTGCGACGACGCCGCGACCGGGCATGCACCCGGTCGAGCAGCGTCTCGGCGGCCCGCTGTGCGCCGTTCAGGGGCGGGATGTTGGCCAGGTTGGGTACGTCCTCCTCGGCCAGCAGCCGGTTCAGCCCGGCCCCGAGCCGCTCCGAGGTGAGCCGCTCCGGCTGGATCGCCCGGATCAGCGACCGGCGCGAGAAGAGGGTGCTTCGCATTCGCTGCTCGGCGCTCGGGCCGGTCCGGGGGACGACGACGGCCTTCTTCTCCCACGCGAGCACCTCGCACAGGCTGTTGTAGCCGGCCATCGTCACGAGGGCCGCGGCGCTCGGGATCCAGCGGGCGGCATCGGGGCAGCCGGTGACGACCTGCACCGAGTCGGGCGCGCGGCGGACGAGGCGGGCAGCCTCGGCCGTGCTCATGTTGGGGCCGGGAAGGATCACGGCCGCGGCGCCGGTGACCTTGTGGACGGCGCGGGCCGCGTCGGCGAAAGCGGATGCGAGCGGATAGGCATCGCCGCCCCCGCCGCCCATCATGAGCACGAACGGTGCAGCCGGCATATCCGTCGGCGCGGGTGCTCGCCGCGGCCTGGCGACGTAGTTGCAGTACTCGAGCGCCCGGGCGTCCGTGAGCCCGTAGGCCACCGACGCGTCGAAGACGGACCGGCTGCCGTAGATCAGCACTGCGTCGTACGCCGGGAGGTACTCGTATGCCCCCGTCTGCCGCCAGGCGCGCCGGATCCGCTCCGGCCGGTCGAGGATGTCCCGCAGCCCCAGGAAGAGCCGCGGCGGGCGGGCCCGCGCGATGGCGCTGTCGAGCACCGGCTTGAGCTCGCCCAGCGCGCCGACCGGCATATGGTCTACGAGCACTGCGTCGGGCGCGAACTCCGTGAACGCATGCAGCATCAGCTGCGCCCGCATACGGACCAGCCGTCGGGCCGGCATCGACAGCGTGGCGCTCGTCCACGTCGTGGTACCGGTCTTGAGGATCGTCGGCAGCTTGACGAGGTCGATGCCCGGCGCCGAGCCGACGATCGATGCCGCGGGCGAGTCCGCGACGATCAGGACATCGCAGCGGGGGTTGCGGCGCCGCAGCTCGGTGGCGATGTTGAAGCTGCGCCGGAGGTGGCCGAGACCGTTGCCGTCCTGGCTGTACATGAGCAGCCGCCTCATGACACCCGCCCCGCCGTCGGCGTCGCGGGTGAGGGCGACCACGCTGCACCGTATGCGGCCACTCCACCCCCCATATCTGCACGCTTCCCCACGTGCATCGTCGCCAGGCGGTCCCGCGCGGCCCCAGCCAGCGAGCGCTTTCACTAGCCGGTTGTTATCCAAGCTTAAACCATGTCTCGTGTCAATCGATACATCCTCGTCGTTGCCAAATGGAACAGAAGTCCGTCCTCGAACGCCAAGCGCGCGTGTGCGCTATGCAACGAAGTCCACGAACCTCCCTTTCGGGAGGCGTACAGTTGGCGCTGATGCACCTGCTGGTGGTGGAGGATTCAGTCGACATGGCGTCCGTCTTGCGGCGGGCGCTACGCGAGGAGGGCTACGACGTGGACGTGGCCGAGACCGGCCTGGACGCCGTCGCTGCGGTCGAGCGGTCCGCGTACGACGCGATCCTCCTGGACGTGATGCTCCCGGACATCGACGGGTTCGAGGTCTGCCGCCGGATTCGCACCCTCGGTTGTGGGGCGCCCACCCTCATGCTCACCGCCCGCGATCGCCTCGACGACCGCGTCGCCGGGCTGGACGCCGGGGCGGACGACTACCTCACCAAGCCGTTCGACCTGCCCGAGCTGTTCGCCCGCTTGCGCGCCCTCCTGCGCCGGGGGCCGATCGAGCGGCCTGCACTGCTGCGCGTCGGCGACCTCGTGCTCGACCCGGCTCGGCGGACGGTGCGGCGGGGGAGCGTCACCATCCCGCTGCGCAGCCGCGAGTTCGACCTGCTCGAATACCTCATGCGCCACGCCGGCATCCCGGTCAGCCGCGAGACGCTCTACCGGCAGGTCTGGAGCGTGCCGTACACGCGAGGCGCCAAGCGGGTCGACGTGCAGGTGCACTTCCTCCGTCAGAAGATCGATGCCCAGTTCGGGTGCAGATCCCTGGAAAGCGTGCGCGGCGTTGGCTACCGCATCCGCGCCTCCTAGCCGGTCTCGTGCCCTGCGGGTGCCGCTGCGGCTCCGGGTCGCCGCTGCCGTCGCCGTCGCCATGACAATCGTGCTCGTCGCCGTCGGCTGGCTTCTCTACGAGCGCGAGCGCACCGCCCTCGAGGCGGGGCTCGACGACGAGCTGCAGGCGCGCGTCGGAGCGGTCGCTCCCTACATCCACCGGAATCCCCGGCTGGCCCGAATCCCGGAGGCGCTCAGAGTCGACCCCGAGGAGGGCTTCCTCCAGGTGCTCACGCCCAGCGGGGCGGTGGTCGACACGTTCCCGGCGGTGCACCGGAACACGCTCCGGCTGTCCCCGGCGGACCTGCGCCAGGCCCGTGGCGACGGGCTGGAGACGACGCGCGTGCTCGGCGGCATCGGCACCACGCGCGTGGTCGTCTCGTCGCTCGAACGGGGACAGAGGCGCTACCTGCTGGTGGCGGCGGCCTCGTTCAGCGACATCAACGAGGCGCTCTCCAGCCTGACGCGAGTCCTTCTCGTGGTGCTGCCCATCGGCATCACCGGCACGACGCTGGTGGGCTGGCTGCTGGCCGGCCTCGCGCTCCGGCCGGTGGAGCGGATGCGCCGTGAGACCGAGGACATCGCCCAGGAGGAGCTCGGCAGGCGGTTGCAGGTGCCGGCCACGGGCGACGAGCTGGCGCGGCTCGCGACCACGATGAACTCGATGCTCGACCGGGTCGAGTCGGCCGTCGAGCACGAGCGGCGGCTGGTCGACCTGACCAGCCACGAGCTGCGCACGCCGCTCGGTGTGGCGCGGGCCGAGGCGTCTCTGGCGCTCGCCCGCCGCCGCACCCGGGCGGAGCTCGAGGAAGGGATGCGGGTCGTCGCCCGCCAGCTCGACTGGATGAGCCGCCTCTCGGACGACCTGCTCGTACTGGCGCGGTCCCAGCGCGGCCAGGTGCCGGTGCGACGGACAACCGTCGACCTGCGAGACGTGCTCGAGCGGTGCTGCGAGGCATGGCTGGCACGCGCCGCCGAGCGCGGGATCGGGCTGACGCTGACCGCCGAGGACGCGGTCGCCGTGGAGGTGGACCCCGACCGCCTCCGCCAGGCCGTCGGCAACCTGCTCGACAACGCGTTCCGGCACACACCGGCGGGCGGCACCGTCCGCATCGTCGCGGTCGTCGAGGGCCCGCAGCTGCGCATCGTGGTCGAGGATTCCGGGCCGGGGTTCGAGGCCGGTCTGCTCGCTGACGCATTCCAGCCGTACGTGCGCGGGAACGGCGACCCGGCCGGCTCGGGCGCGGGTCTCGGCCTGGCGATCGTGCAGGCGGTGGCGGAGTCGCACGGCGGTGGCGCCGCGGCCGAGAACCTTCCCGGCGGCGGCGCGCGGGTCTCGGTGACGATGCTCGCCGGCCCACCGGCGGCCCCCGGCCGCTAGCGCCTCCCGTCCCGCGGCGGCACGAGCCGGAACGCCTCCGCCCACAGCCTGACCGGCACGACCTTCGCCGTCTTCATCAGGAGCAGCATCGGCAGCGGGAAGACGATCTCGGCGCGGCCGCGCTCGAGCCCGTGCGCGATCCGGCGGGCCGCGTCGTCGGCCTCGAGCATGAACGGCATCCGGAACGTGTTCCCGGCGGTCAGGTCGGTGCGGACGAAGCCGGGGCAGATCGTGTGCACGGCGATGCCGTACGGGCGCAGGTCGATGCGCAGCGACTCGAGCATGTTGATCTCGGCCGCCTTGGTCGCGCCGTAGGCCTCGGAGCGGGGCAGGCCGCGGTAGCCGGCCAGGCTGGCCATCCCGGCGATCGCGCCGCTGCGGCGGCGGCGCATGTCGGCCAGCACCGCCTCGACGCCGTGGGCCATCCCGATCACGTTCGTGTCGAAGTGGCGGCGGATGACCTCGGCGTCCCACGCGTCGACCGAGAACTGGCCCCAGTAGGCGGCGTTCAGGACTGCCAGGTCGATCGCGCCGAACCGGCCGCGGATCTCCGCCTCGGCCGCCAGCATCGCGTCGCGGTCGGTCACATCGATCGTGAGCGGCACCACCTCGCCGCGGGCGCTCCCGGCCAGCTCGTCGAGCCGGTCGGCCCGGCGCGCGCTCGCCGCCACCCGGCAGCCGCGCGCCGCCAGCTCGTGGACGAGCGCGGCCCCGATCCCGCTCGATGCGCCGCACACCCAGACGCGGGTGCCGTCGCGCAGCCTCACGCGCGGGCCAGGCGCAGCTGGGCGTTGCCGAGCGCGCCGGTCGCAAAGCCGGCCTCGCAGTAGGCGAGGTAGAACTCCCACATCCGCACGAACGTGCCGTCGAAGCCGAGCGCCTGCACCCGCTCGCGCTCGGCCAGGAAGCGGTCGCGCCAGTGCCGCAGCGTGGTCGCGTAGTGGCGGCCGATCTCGGCGGCGTCGGTGACGCGCAGGGACGAGGCGTCGCGCAGCGTCCGGTCGATCGCCTCCCGCGACGGGATCAGGCCGCCGGGGAAGATGTACTTGTGGATCCACCCGTAGGCGTGCCGCGAGGCCAGGTAGCGGCGGTGCGGCATCGTGATCGTCTGCAGGCCGATCGAGCCGCCCGGCTCGAGCAGCCGGTCGCAGGCGGCGAAGAACACGGGCCAGTACTCCTCGCCAACGGCCTCGAGCATCTCGATCGAGACGATCTTCGAGTAGCGGCCCTCGATCGACCGGTAGTCGCGCAGGACGACCTCGACGCGGTCAGAGAGGCCCGCCGCGGCCACCCGCGCCCGCGCCAGCGCCGCCTGGGCCTGCGAGATCGTCGCCGTCGTCACGCGGCAGCCGTACGCGGAGGCGGCATGGATCGCAAAGCCGCCCCAGCCGGTGCCGATCTCGAGGACGTGGTCTGACGGGCCGAGGCCGACCATGCCGGAGAGCGCGTCGTACTTGCGGATCTGGGCCGCCTCCAGGGTGTCGCCGGGCTCGAAGACGGCCGCCGAGTAGGTCATCGTCGGGTCGAGGAAGAGGGCGAAGAGGTCGTTCGAGAGGTCGTAGTGACGGGCGATGTTGCGGGCCGAGCCGGCGACCGTGTTGCGCTCGTCCGCGGGGATGCGCGGCTCGTACAGCCCGCGCAGGCGCTGGAACGGGCCCGGCAGGAGGCGCTCGACCCGAGCGGCGAACGCACCGAGCACGGCGGAGAGGTCGTCCGCCCGCCAGTCGCCCGCCATGTAGGCCTCGCCGAAGCCGATCTTGCCGCCCGCCGCGAGCCGGTGGAAGAAGGCCTCGCGTTCGATCGTCATGACCGGGGCGCCCGGCCCGCCGCCGCCGGCCGAGGCGCCTTCCGGGAGCACCACGCGCAGCGGCAGCCCGCGCACGGCGCGCAGGAAGAGCGCCCGGGCGATCCGCGCCCGCGCGGCCACGCGCGGCGCGCGCGGCATGCACCAGGCGGGGTCAGACCCCGTTTGGTGCGCGAGGACGCTCATCCGACGTGCTCCTGGGGCGGGTGGGGCGGCCGGGAGACGCGGGCGACGCCGCGCAGGGCCAGCTTGATCCCCTGGAGATGGATCAGCGAGGTCACCTTGGCGGTCATCAGCGGGTGGCGGACGAGCATCCGCGCCACCGTGGCGTTCGTGAGCGGCCGCCGCCGGCCGGTCAGCGAGGCCGCGAACACCCGCTCGCCGGCCTGGCGCAGCGACATCTGCACGGAGAGCCGCTCGTCCGGCGGGGCGAGCGTCATCTCGTAGCTCCCGTCGACGGTCAGAAACGGCGAGACGTAGAACTCCTTGCCGGCGCTGGCGCGGCCGCGCTCGCCCGGCTCGAGCAGGTAGCAGTGGCGCTGGCCGTAGGTGTTGTGCACCTCGGCGACGAGGCAGCGCAGGCTCCCGTCCGGGCGGTGGCAGTAGAAGATCGAGAGCGGGTTGAAGACGTAGCCGAGCACGCGGGCGTTCGTCAGCAGCGACACCCGGCCGCCCTCCAGGTCGATCCCGTGGGCCGAGAGGTAGCGGTCGACGTTCTCGCGGATCGTGCGGTTGGGGTCGCCGAGGTGGTCGCGGGAGCGGATCGTCGTCAGCGCGCGGCGGTCGTGGCCGAACGCCCACAGCCGCCGGTCGAGGGCATCCAGCTCCGCCAGGTCGACGTGCCACATGTAGACGCGGTAGCGGAACAGGTTGCGAAGACCGGTACGGCGGTCGTGCACGACCTGGCCCTCGTACAGGGCCGACCTCACCAGGCGCACCCCAGCGCCACCGCGGCGCGCAGCCCGGAGACGCAACCGTCCTCGTGGAAGCCCCAGCCGTGGTAGGCGCCGCAGTAGTAGGTGTTGCGCGCCCCCTGCAGCGAGGGCAGGAGCGCCTGCGCGGCCAGGCTCTCGTGGGTGTAGATCGGGTGCTCGTAGGTCATCCGCCGCAGCTCGTGCCCCGCGCCGATCCGGGCGGTGCCGTTCAGCGTGACGCAGTAGTCGACCGGCTCGCGCAGGGCCTGGAGGCGGTTCAGGTGGTAGGTCACGTGCACGTGCGGCTGGCTCGTCGAGCAGGCGTCGAGGAGGTAGTTCCACGACGCCCGCGCGCCCGCGGCGCGCGGCAGCAGGGAGGAGTCCGTGTGCAGCACCGTCTGGTTCGTGGAATACCCGAAACCGCCCAGGGCCGCCCGCTCGGCCTCGCTCGGGTCGGCCAGCATGGCGAGCGCCTGGTCGGGATGGGCGGCGATCACGACCCGGTCGAAGCGGTGGTCGCCGTTCACGGTCACCCCCGCGTCGTCGCGCTCGATCGAGACGACCGGCGTGCCGGCGAGAACGCGGCCGCCGAGCCCGGCCGCGATCCGGCTCACGTACTCGCGGCTCCCACCCGTCACCGTGCGCCACTGGGGGGAGTTCGTGACGGTCAGCATGCCGTGGTTGGCGAAGAACCGGATCAGATAGCGGGCGGGGAAGTCGCGGATGGTCGCCGACGACGAGGACCACACGGCGCCCGTGAGCGGCAGCATGAAGTGGTCGGCGAAGTAGGGCGAGTATCCGCCCTGGCGCAGGAGTCCGTCCAGGGTGAGGTCGTCGGCCGCAGGATCGGTGAGCACGGCCCGGGCATGGCGGTGGAACCGGCGCACCTCGGCCAGCATCCTCAGGTAGCGCGGTCGCCCGAGGACGCCGGCGCTCGGCACGACGCCCTGCATGCCGCGTGCGCCCGCGTACTCGAGCCCGCAGCCTTCGCAGCGCACGCCGAAGGACATGTCGCTCTCCTGCGTGCGGATTCCGAGCTCGGAGAACAGGCGCAGGAGCGTGGGGTACGTGCGCTGGTTGTGGACGATGAACCCCGTGTCGAGCGCGAGCTCGCGGCCGTCGGCGGCACGCACGGCGATCGTGTTGGCGTGGCCGCCGAGGCGATCGTCGCGCTCGAACAGCGTCACCTCGTGCGTCCGGGCCAGGATGTGGGCGGCTGTGAGCCCGGCGACGCCACTGCCGACGACCGCCACGCGCAGGCGGCTCACAGCGGCACTCGCAGCGCCCGCTCGGGCGGCAGCGCGAACGCCGCCGCGATGCGCTCGTCCATCGGCTCGAGGCCGAGCGCGCCCAGGACGAAGCGGCGCGTGAGCGACTGCCACAGGGGCAGCCGCTCGAGCATGGTGTGGCCGGCCCGGGCGATCTCGAAGCGGGCGATCCGGGCCGCGCTGCCGCGGGCGCGGCGGCCCAGGTCGAGCGATCCGGCCGGGTCGGTGATGCGGTCGCGCTCCCCGTGCACCAGCATGACCGTCCGCCCGTCGAGCTGCGCGACGGGCTCCTGGGGCGGGCACCACGCGGCCAATCCGGCCACGGCCGTCACGGAGCGGTGCCCGGCGGCCCGCAGGGCGGCGCGGGCGCCCATCGAGTGGCCGACGAGGCAGACCGGGACGCCGAAGCGGCTCCAGAGCTCGTCCAGGGCCCACTCCACGTCCCGGACCGGATCGCCGTCGTTATAGCCGACCACCCGATAGCGCAGCTGAGCGACGGCCAGGCCGCCACGGCGGCCGGCCCGGGCCAGGTCGGCCATGAACGGGTACATCCGCAGCGCGGGCGTGCGCAGGTTCGAGTCGGGCGCGGTGCTCTTCGACTTGCCGCCGTGCGCGATCAGCGCGACGCCGCGCGCCTGGCTTCGTGGTGCGACGGTGACCAGGGACGGGGTGGAGTCGGGCACGGCAGCGGCGATCGTACCGGGCGCAAGGGCGTGCATGAGCGTCATTCGCACGGCGCCTGCGAACGGATCGCCGCGCCACAGGGGCACTACCCGTACGGGGGATTTCGCATGCCGCCGATCGGCGCTACGATCCCTTCCCCCAAGCGGGAGGGCAGAAGATGTCGTCGAAGTCGAGCGCGATCGGGAAGGGCATCCTGATCGGTGCTGCTGCAGGATTGGCGCTGTACGCGATCTGGCGCAGATCGCGGGAGCAGCGCGAGGTGTACGAGGCGCCCGAGCCGGCGCCGGCGTACACGCCGCCGCAGCCCGAGGCGGACGCCGTCGTCGAGCCCGAGCCGGAGCCCGTCGAGGAGCCGGAGCCCGTTGCGGAGGCCGAGCCTGAGCCGGTCGCCGTGGAGGAGACTGAACCGGCGCCCGTCGCCGAGGAGGAAGAGCCGGTCGCCGTCGAGGAGCCCGTGGTGGAGCCCGAGCCCATCGTCGCAGAGGCGCCGGAGCCCGTCGCGCCCGAGTCGACCGCCGCGGTCGAGGCGCCGCCGCCCCCGGCCGCGCCGATCGCCGAGCACGGGCGTCGCCAGCCGATCACGTACGCGGGCCGGCCGCGCGACCTGAGCCCGGCCGGCTGGCCGCAACCCATGCCGCTGGCAGCGACCGGCGGCCTGCGCAGGCCTGCACCCGTGAGCGCGCGCGCCACCTGGCCCGGAGTCGCCGGGGCCGGGCAGATGCGGCCGACGCCGCTCCGCAGGATCGCGCCGCGAGGCGGCGCGGGGCTTCACCGGACTGGGTGAGCCGGTCCGTGGCGATGTTCTTCGTCCTCGAGCGCCGGAGGGGCCCCGACTGGGACCCCTCCCAGCCGCTCGAGGGCCAGTCAGGGTGGGACGAGCACGCCGACTACATGGACGGCCTCGTCGATTCGGGCTTCGTCGTCCTCGGCGGCCCGCTCGCAGACGAGCACCGGGTGATCCTCGCGATCGAGGCCGCCTCCGAGGACGAGGTCAGGAGCACGCTGGCGCGCGACCCCTGGCACGAGTCCCACCTCGTGGTCGAGTCCGTCGACCCGTGGACGATCCGGCTGGACGGCCGGAGCCGCTAGCTCACGTCGTCTTCGCCTTCTCCTTGGCCGACTGGCCGATCCAGGGCATCATCGCCCGGAGCTCGGCGCCGACCTGCTCGATCTGGTGGTCGGCCGCGCGGCGGCGAAGCGCCTGGAACTGCGGTCGGCCGGAGGCCTCCTCGGCGATGATGTCGCGCGCGAAGCGGCCCTCCTGGATGTCGCGCAGGAGCCCGCGCATCTTCTCGCGAACATGCTCGTCGATCACGACGGGGCCGCGGGTGAGGTCGCCGTACTCGGCCGTGTCCGAGATCGAGTAGCGCATCCCGGCCAGGCCGCCCTCCCAGATCAGGTCGACGATCAGCTTCAGCTCGTGGAGGCACTCGAAGTAGGCGATCTCGGGCTGGTAGCCGGCCTCGACGAGCGTCTCGAACCCGGTCTGGATGAGGCGGGTGACGCCGCCGCAGAGCACCGCCTGCTCGCCGAAGAGGTCGGTCTCGGTCTCCTCCGCGAACGTCGTCTCGATCAGGCCTCCGCGGGCGCAGCCGATGCCGTGGCCGTACGCCAGCGCGAGCTGCGTCGCCGAGCCGCTCGCGTCCTGGTGGACGGCGACCAGGCCGGGAACGCCGATGCCCTGCACGTACTGGCGGCGGACGAGGTGGCCGGGGCCCTTGGGCGCGATCATGGCGACGTCGATGTCGCCGGCGACCGCGATCTGGCCGAAGTGGATCGAGAACCCGTGCGCGAACATCAGCATCGAGCCGGGCCGCAGGTTCGGGGCGATCTCGTCGCGGAAGAGGCCCGCCTGGATGTGGTCGGGCACGAGCACCATGACGATGTCGGCCTGGGCGGTCGCCTCCGCGACCGTGGCGACGGCGAGGCCGTCGTCCGAGGCCGCCTTCCACGCCCGCGAGTCGGGGCGGGCGCCGACGACGACCGTGTGGCCGCTGTCGTGGTTGTTCAGGGCGTGTGCGTGGCCCTGGCTGCCGTATCCGATGACGGCGATCGTCTTGCCGCTGAGGGCGCTGGGATCGCAGTCGGACTCGTAATAGATCGTGCTCATGCAACCACCCTTATTCGTCGTCGTTGTCCCAGCCCGCCGTCGCGGTCGAGGGCGATCCTGCCGGTGCGCACCAGCTCGCGGATGCCGTAGGGCCGCAGGAGCTCCTCGAGCGCATGCAGCCTATCCGGCGGGCCCACGCAGGCGAATGTGATCGCCTCGGGACCGACGTCCACGACCTTCGACTCGAACACCTCCGCGAGGCTGATGATCTCCGGCCTGCGCTCCGGCGTCGACGTCACCTTGATCATCAGGAGCTCGAGCTCGACCGCCGTGGGGCCGAGCTCGGACACCTTCAGCACGTCGACGAGCTTGTAGAGCTGCTTCGTGACCTGGTCGACCGAGTGCTGCGAGCAGTCGACCCGGATCGTGATGCGGCTGCGGCTCGCGTCCTCCGTCGGCCCGACCGCGAGCGACTCGATGTTGAAGCCGCGGCGGGCGAAGAGGCCGGCGCAGCGCGTGAGCACGCCCGGGCGGTTCTGCACGAGCACGCTGAGCGTATGCACGGTCTGCGCGGTCATACGCCCTCCTCGACCCACAGGTTCCACGTGGGGGAACCCATGGTTCCCCCCCGGGCCCCCTCCTTTCGCACGGCGAGGCCCGGTTGGTGGGTCCTCATACGCCCTCCTCCACCCACTGGTTGTCCTCCTCGGCCCACTCGACGTCGATGATGTCGGTCGCCGAGCCGCCCGCGGGCACCATCGGGTAGACCTTCTCCTCGCGGTCGACGCGGGCGTCGATCACGGCCGGGCCGCCGCAGGCGAGCGCCGCCCGGATGGCGTCGTCGACCTCGTCCTCGTTCTCGCACCGGAAGGCGGAGACGCCGAAGGCCTCGGCCAGGCGCACGTAGTCGGGCAGGTCGACGGTCAGGTTGGTCTCCGAGAAGCGCTCCGAGTGGAACAGCTCCTGCCACTGGCGCACCATCCCCAGCCAGCCGTTGTTCACCACCACGTGGATGGCGTTGATGCCGTACATGCGGGCCGTGGCCAGCTCCTGCATCGTCATCTGGAAGCAGCCGTCGCCGTCGATGTTGATCACGATCGCGTCGGGGCGGGCCACCTTGGCGCCGAGCGCCGCCGGAACGCCGAAGCCCATCGTCCCCAGGCCACCGGAGGTGATCCAGTTCCGCGGCCGGTCGATCTCGAGGTACTGCGCGGCCCACATCTGGTGCTGGCCGACGCCCGTCGTCCAGATGACGTCCTCGCCGGCCGTGAGGTCGCGCAGCCGCTCGATCACGTACTCCGGCTTGAGCGTGCCGGCCCGGCGGTAGCGGAACGGGTTCTCGCGCCGCCAGCCGCGCACCGTCTCGACCCACTCGGTCGCCTTCGGCGGGCCGCCGTTCATCCGCGACTCGAGCGCCTCGGCCAGCTTCGGCACGACCAGTTCGATCGTGCCCACGATCGGCACCTGGGCGGCCCGGTTCTTGTCGATCTCGGCCGGGTCGACGTCGATGTGCACGACCTTGGCGCCCGGCGCGAACGAGTCCAGCTTGCCCGTCACGCGGTCGTCGAACCGCGATCCGCAGGCGACCAGCAGGTCGGCCTGGTTGAGCGCCCAGTTGGCCGCCTTGGAGCCGTGCATCCCGGGCAGGCCCAGGCACAGCGGGTGCGAGTCGGGGAAGACGCCCTTCGCCATCAGCGTCGTCACCACGGGCATCTGCACCGCCTCGGCCACCCGGATCAGCTGGGCCGGGTCGACGCCGGAGGTGACGGCGCCGCCGCCGACATAGAAGACGGGACGCTCGGCCGCCAGGATCGCCTCGGCGGCCGTGATGATCTGCTTGGGATGGCCGTGCCGCGACGGCTTGTAGCCGGGCATGTCGGTCTGGCGCGGGTGGGAGAACTCGAACGTGGCCAGCTGAACGTCCTTGGGGATGTCGATCAGGACCGGCCCGGGGCGGCCGGAGCGGGCGACGTGGAACGCCTCCTTGAAGGCCCGCGGCAGCTCGCGCACGTCCTTCACGAGCCAGGAGTGCTTCACGATCGGCATCGTGATGCCCTGGATGTCCGCCTCCTGGAAGGCGTCGGTGCCGATCAGGTGGGTCGGCACCTGGCCGGTGATGCAGAGGATCGGCGTGGAGTCGAGGTAGGCGTCGGCGATCGGCGTCACCAGGTTGGTGGCGCCGGGGCCGGACGTGGCGATGGCGACGCCGACCTTGCCGGTCGCCCGTGCGTAGCCCTGGGCCATGTGGCCCGCGCCCTGCTCGTGCCGCACCAGGTAGTGGCGGATGGTGTGCTCGTGGGCCGCCCAGGCGTCGTAGAGCGGCAGGATCGCGCCACCCGGGAGGCCGAACACGTCGGTGACGCCTTCGGCCTCCAGGCAGCGGATGATCGCCTCCGCCCCGGTGATGCGGGCGCTATCCACGGGCCACCAGCCTCCCGTCAAAAGGGTGCTCGGCGAACTCGGCGCCTGCCGTCGAGCTGTGGCCGAGGGCGTCGCAGACCGCCTGGCCGACCTCCCAGGTGGCGTACACGCGGCCGCCGGAGACCTGGTCCGAGGTGGCGATACCGTTTGCCAGCACCGAGTCGACCGCCGCCGTGATCGCCCGGCCGATGTCGCGCCGCTCGAGCCCATGGGTGAACATCATCGCGACCGAGAGGATCATGGCGATCGGGTTCGCCTCGCTCTGGCCGGCGATGTCGGGGGCCGAGCCGTGCACCGGCTCGAAGATCCCCGGCGCCTCGGGGCCGAGCGAGGCCGATGGAGCCATGCCCAGCCCGCCGCCGACGGCCGCGGCCAGGTCGGAGAGGATGTCGCCGAAGAGGTTCTCGGTCAGGATGACGTCGTAGCGCTGCGGCCGCGTGGCCAGGTTCATCGCGAAGGAGTCGACCAGCTCGTGGGTCAGCTCGACGTCCGGGTAGTCCCGCTCGTGGAGCTCCGAGACGACCTTGCGCCAGAGCTTGGACGTCGCCAGCACGTTCTGCTTGTCGACCGAGACGACCCGCCCGGTGCGGCGCCGGGCCAGCCGGAACGCCCACCGCGCCACCCGCTCGATCTGGCCGCGGTCGTAGGTGCACATGTCCATCGCCCGGTCGGCCTCGAGCGTCTTCGCGCCGAAGTAGAGGCCGCCGGTGAGCTCGCGGACGACCATCACGTCGATGTCCGCGTGCCGCACCGGGCGCAGGTTGGCGAACGCGTCGAGCTCCTTGCGCAGGTCGAGCAGGCCCTGCTCCGGCCGGCGCCGGGCCGAGCTCCAGCGGGGGCCGCCCACGGCGCCCAGGAGCACCGCGTCGGAGGCCTTGACCGCCGCCCGCACGTGGGACGGGAACGGGTCGTCGTGCCGGTCGATCGCCTCGCCGCCGAACGGCAGGTGCACCTGCCGGACGCGGACGCCGAAGAGCTCAGAGACCGTCTCGATGACGCGGCCGGCCTCTGCCATCACCTCCGGACCGATGCCGTCGCCCGCCAGGCAGGCGACGATGGGAGTGGGGCGGGTTTGGGTCATCAGACTCCGATCAGCTCCTTGTCCTTCCCGGGCTCGATCGCCATCCGGGCGTGGGCGCATGCCCGCAGATACGCCTCGGCGGATGCCTCGGTGATGTCGGTTGATACTGCCTGGCCGGCGAACGTCCTGCCTCCGACCTCGACGACGACCCGGACCTCGCCCAGGGCGTCGGCGCCGCCGGTGACCGCGCCGATGGCGTACTCGACGAGCGTCACGGGCAGGTCGAGCAGGCTGGTGACGGCGCTGAACGCCGCGTCGACGGGCCCATCGCCCGTGCCCTCGGCCGTCCGCTCGCCCTCGCCGTTCTGGATGGTCACCTCCGCCCGGGCCTCCTCGCCGGTGGCCGTCTGGATCGCCAGCCGCACGAGCCTGTACGGCTCCTCGCGGTCGCGCAGCGAGTCGGACGCGATCGCCTCGAGATCGAGCGAGCTGATCTTGCCCTTCCGGTCGGCCAGCTCCTTGAACCGGGCGAACGCGCGCTTCAGGTCGTCGCCTTCGATGGTGAAGCCCAGGTCGGCGAAGGCCTGCCGCAGCGCGTGGCGGCCGGAGTGCTTGCCGAGCACGATGTCGGAGCCCTGCAGGCCGACGGACTCGGCGTCCATGATCTCGTACGTGCGCCGGTGCGCCAGCACGCCGTGCTGGTGGATGCCGGCCTCGTGCGCGAACGCGTTGCGGCCCACGATCGCCTTGTTCGGCTGCACGACGTAGCCCGTCAGGCGCGAGACCATGCGCGACGAGCGGGTGATCTCCTCGGTGTTGATGTTCGTCCGCAGGCCGTAGCGGGGCGCGCGCGTCGCGAGCAGCATCACGATCTCCTCGAGCGAGGCGTTGCCGGCCCGCTCGCCGATGCCGTTGATGGTCGCCTCGACCTGACGGGCGCCCGCCATGACCCCGGCCAGCGAGTTGGCGACCGCCAGGCCCAGGTCGTCGTGGCAGTGCACCGAGAGGACGACACCGTCGACCTCCGGCACCCGCTCGCGCAGGCCGTTCAGGATCTCGACGTACTCCTCGGGGACGGTGTAGCCGACCGTGTCGGGGATGTTGATCGTGGTCGCGCCGGCCGCGATCGCCGTGCGCACCACCTCCGCCATGAACTCGGGGTCGCTGCGGGTCGCGTCCTCGCACGAGAACTCGACGTCGCTGCAGAACGCCTTCGCCTTGCGCACGGCCCGGTCGGCGCCCTCGAGCACCTGGGCGCGGGTCATGCGCAGCTTGTGTTCCATGTGGATGTCGGAAGTCGCGATGAAGACGTGGATGCGCGGGTTGCGCGCGCCCTGGAGCGACTCGATGGCCGCATCGACGTCCTCGTCGTTCGTGCGCGCGAGCGACGCGACGACGCAGTCGACGGCCTGGGCGACGGCGCGGATGCCCTCCCGCTCTCCCGGCGAGGAGATGGCGAACCCGGCCTCGATGATGTCCACGCCGAGCCGGTCGAGCTGGCGTGCGATCTCGATCTTCTCGGGCGCAGACAGCGCGATTCCGGGCGACTGCTCGCCGTCGCGGAGCGTGGTATCGAAGATGCGGACGGTGTCCGTGGGTGCTGCCATCAGCTGGATCCTCCTCGGCTGGGGGAGAGCGCATGTCTCCCGCGGGACTCGGTGTGCGTGTGCGCCGTAAGCCGGCGCGTAGGCCAAGTCGTTCGCCCTAGCGGGCGAGGATGAGGAGGAGGCCGAGAAGGGTGTCCGTCGAGCGCCCGACAGGACGCCCGCTCAGCGGGGAGCGGGCAGAGTTCCTCTCTGTGCAGGCGTGACTCGGCATCTCTGTCGCACAGCATAGGTGCGAGAAGGTTGATCCGTCAAACGGGAACCGGCCGAACCCGGTTCACGCCGATGCATAACCGGTGCCTGGCACCGGGTATTCACGCAGGTTGCGCTCGGGTGCGAACCGGCGGGCCATGAGGGCGTCGGCGCGGGCCGGATCGATGTCCGCGACGGCGACGCCGGGCGTGCCGTAGGGGATCTGCGCGAGGAGCGAGCCTTCGGGCGAGATGATGCAGCTGGCCGAGCCCTGGTCGGGCGCGGCGGCGTTCGCGGCGGCCACGTAGATCGTGTTCTCGAGCGCCCGCACGAGCACGGCCTTCTCGTTGTACGGGCTGCCGGCGTCGCACCACCGCCGCGCGAGCGTGCCGTCGTCCGTGACGACGAAGTGGGGGACGAACAGCACCTGGGCGCCGTCGAGCGCGGCCGCGCGGGCGATCTCGGGATAGCGGAAGGCCTCGTGGCAGATGGCGATCGCGAACCGGATTCCGGACGCGGCGAACGCGAGACGGCCGCTGCCCGGGACGTAGTCGCGCTCCTCGGACGGGTCGATCTGGGTCTTCGCCTGCACGCCGAGCCGGCTCCCGTCCGCGCCGACGACGACCGCGACGATCTCGCGGCCCGCCGGCGCCGGCCGCTCGGCGCCCACGATCGTGACCACGCCGGCGCGCCCGGCCGCCGCGGCCACCGTCTCGACGGCGGCATCGAGCTCCGCGGCGGCGTAGTCCGGTACCGGCCGCGGCTGGGAGCGGTGCCCGGGCAGGCACGTTTCGGGCAGGCACAGCACGTCGGCGCCCAGCCGCCCGGCCTCCTCGACCGCGGCGACGGCGGCGGGCACCGCCTCGTCCAGGGTCGCCGTGAGCGGCGTCTGGCCGACGGCGACGCGAACGGTCACGCCGGGCCCACCTGCTCGCGCACCTCGACGCCGTAGCGGCGGAGGCGCTCGAACAGCGGGCCGAACGGCACCGACCGTTCGCTGGGGACGACGCCGCGGGCGTCGAGCTCGCCGCGGCAGATCATGGCCGCGACGACGGCCGGCGGACAGGCGGTCGACGCGATGCCGCCGCCGAAGCCGAGCCCCTCGACGGCGCGGGTGACGCACTCGACCACCGCCGTCCCGGCCGGGCCATAGGCCTCGATGCGGTGCACGCCGACGGTCCGCTGCGACGGCTCGGCCCGGGGCAGCCGCCGGATCAGCTCGAGCAGCAGGCGGCGGGGGACGACGGAGCCCCCGTCCAGCGGGACCGGGTCGGTCGAGGCCAGCCCGAGCTCCGCCAGCAGCCGCACCTTGGCCAGGAACCCGGGATCGAGCGAGAGCTGGAAGCCGACGTCGCGGGCGCCGAAGCTCCGGGGGAAGGTGGCCATCTCGGAGTGGATCGTGAAGACGGTCTCGGCAGGGCCGACCGGATCGCCGAACTCGACGACGCCGGCCGGCGTCATCGGCTCGATCATGCGCACCTCGCCGTCGCGGACGACGGGTGTGGGCATCGTCAGCTCGTCCAGGATCGTCTCGACGGCGTAAGGGGCGACCAGCGGCCCCGGCGGCGGCTCCGGGTCGCGGCCCGATGCGGCGACGACGATCCGCTCGACCTCGCCGCCGAGCAGCTCG
Organism: Gaiellales bacterium; assembly: GCA_036273515.1. Classification (GTDB taxonomy): domain Bacteria; phylum Actinomycetota; class Thermoleophilia; order Gaiellales; family JAICJC01; genus JAICJC01. The sequence continues at coordinate 110,939 of DASUHM010000050.1, read as the reverse complement.
ACGGCGCGAGCCGCCATCACGTTCGTCTTGCCCGGCGTCGACCCCATCCCGAGCACGGCCAGCAGCCCGGCCTCGCGGAAGCGGTCGTCCAGGCCGACCTGCTCGCGGGTGACGTGGAAGAGCCCGCCCAGGTCGATGTAGTGCGTCCCGGCGGCCAGCGCCGCCTCCATGGCGGCCAGGTTGATGCGGTACGCGGCCGTGTTCACGAGCACCGCCGCCCCGGCCAGGGCCTCGCGGGCCGCGGCGGTGTCGCGGATGTCGAGCGATCCGGCGGTCGCCTTGCCGCCGCCGCGGGCGGCCGCCACCTCGGCGGCGCGCTCCCCGTCGACGTCGAGGCAGGCGATCTCCGAGACCGCGTCCTCGCCCGCGAGCGTCGCCACGATGGCCGGACCGATGATCCCGGCGGCGCCGACCACGCAGACGCGGCTCACGGCACGGGCTCCAGCTCCCGCCGTCCCTGCAGCTCGTATGCCCGCAGTGCCAGCCACAGCTCCAGCCGATCGCGCGCGTCCGTGGGGCTGCGGCCGGTCAGCTTCTCGATCTTGCGGATGCGGTAGCGGAGCGTGTGCCGGTGGACGCCGAGGGCCGCGGCGGCGTCGGCCCAGCGGCCGTTGGCCTCGATGTAGGCGGCGAGCGAGTCGATCAGGGCCGAGCCGTAGCGGGCGTCGTGCGCCCGCAGCGGCCCGAGCATCGACTCGCAGTAGAGCTCGACGCCACGCTCGTCGCCCAGCGAGAGCAGCAGCTGCATGGAGCCAAGGTCGCGGAACGTGGCCACCGCCGGCGTCCCGTTCACGGGCTTGGCCTCGACCGCGTAGAGCGCCTCGTCGTAGCTGCGGGCGAGCTCGCCCGGCTCGGTGCGGACACGGCCGACGCCCGCGGCGCCCGCGCCGGTCTCGAGCAGGGCCTCGGCGGCCACCCGCTCGGCCTCGCCGTCGTCGCGGGCCTCGATCAGGACGGCCACGACGCCGTCGCGGACGCCGGCGGGCCCGAACCGGCCGGCCGCCTCGGCCAGGCGGGCGAGCGTCGCCGCCTCGTCGGCCGCCGGCCGCAGCGCCAGGAAGGAGAGCGGCAGCGTGCCGCGCAGGCCGAAGGCCCGCGCCCGCCGGCGCAGCTCGCGCGCGCCGGCCTCGCCGCTCAGCACCGCCTCGACGAGGTCGCCGGCGAGCCGCCGCACCGCCTCGGCGACGCGCGCGTCGGAGAGGCGCGTGAACACCGCCTCGGTGAGCGCGATGAACGGCACCTGGTAGGGGATCTCGAACAGCGGGAACCCGAGCCGGTCGGCGGCCGCGAGGGCCTCGTCGGGCGTCGTGTCGTAGCCGAACCCGAGGCCCAGGCCCATGCCGGTCAGGCCCGCGTCGGCCAGCCGTTCGACGTAGGCGGCGGGCCCATTCCGCAGCGGCAGGCCGGTCGTCAGCAGGAGCTCGCCGCCGCGCAGCCACGGGGTCGGGTCGTCGAGCTCGGAGATGTGCACCCACCGCACGGGCCGGCCCGCGCCGGACCGGCCTCCGCGGAGGGTGATCTTGAGCGCCTCGATCCCGACGATGTCTGAGACCGTCAGCATGTGCCTCGGATCTACGAGGTGACTGCCTCGCGGGCGCTGGAGCGATTCATCTCCGTCCAGGCCTCGTCGAGCACGGTGTCGAGCACGTCGTGGACGTAGTCGAGCTCCTCGCGGGTCGCGACCAGCGGCGGCGAGAGCTGCACCACCGGGTCGCCGCGGTCGTCGGCGCGGCAGATCAGGCCCGCGTCGTAGAGCCGCGGCGAGAGGAACCCGCGCAGCAGGCGGTCGGCTTCCTCGTCGGAGAAGGTCTCCCTCGTCTCCTTGTCGCGCACGAGCTCGAGCGACATGAAGTAGCCGGCGCCGCGCACGTCGCCGACGATCGGCTTGTCGCCGAGCTTCTCGAGCACGGCCTTGAAGTAGGGCTCGTTGCGCCGGACGTTCCCGAGCACGTCCTCGCGCTCCATGATCTCGAGGTTCTTGAGCGCGACGGCGGTCGAGACCGGGTGGCCGCCGTAGGTGATGCCGTGCACGAACATGTTCGAGCCCTCGAGGAAGGGCGCAGCGATCTTGTCGGTCATGATCACGCCGCCGAGCGGCACGTGGGCCGAGCCGATGCCCTTGGCGAACGTGACGATGTCGGGGCGGATGTCGTAGCGCTCCGACCCGAACCAGTAGCCCAGCCGGCCGAAGCCGCAGATGACCTCGTCGGCCACGAGCAGGATGCCGTACTCGTCGCAGATCTCGCGCACGCCCCGGAAGTAGCCCTCGGGCGGCGTGAACGTGCCGCCCGAGTTCTGCACGGGCTCGGCGAAGAAGGCCGAGATCGTCCCCGGCCCCTCCTGCTCGATCACGCCGCGCAGCTCGTCGAGCAGGAACGCCGTGAACTCGGCCTCGGTCTCGCCCTCGGGGCGGTGGTAGCTGTTCGTGTTCGAGACGTGACGCACGCCCGGGAGCAGCGGCTCGAACGGGTTGCGGATCGAGGCGATGCCGGTCAGCGAGAGCGCCCCCAGCGTCGTGCCGTGGTAGGCGGTGCGGCGGGCGATCATCTTGTAGCGGCGGCCCTCGCCGCGGATCTGGTGGTACTGGCGGGCCAGCTTGATGATCGACTCGTTGGCCTCGGAGCCGCCGGAGCAGAAGAAGGTGCGGTTGAGGTCGCCCGGCGCGATCTCGGCGATCTTGGCGGAGAGCTCGATGACCCGCGGATGCGCATAGCTCCAGTTGATGAAGAACCCGAGCTCGGCCATCTGCTTCGCTGCCGCCTCGCCCAGCTCGGCGCCGTAGCTGTGCCCGATCTGGGTGCAGAACAGGCCGGACATGCCGTCGAAGTAGCGCTTGCCGTTGGTGTCCCAGAGCCAGCAGCCGTCGCCCCGCTCGATCACGGGCACCTCCTCCGAGGAGAAGCGGCCCTGGCTCGTGAAATGCATCATCAGATGCTGCTTCGCGAGGTCCTGCAGGTTGGCGTGGTCCGTCATGCTCAGATCCTTTCGATGGCGGTGCCCCAGCCGGCTGTTGGACACCGCGGCCAATGCTACCGGAACGAGCCCCCGCAAAGGCGCCGCGACCCTTATACTCGGCGGCGCACGAATCGCTCCTCCGCGGGGGTCCCAAAATGGCAGTTCAGCAAGGTTCCAAGACCGAGGCGCTGCTCGAGAAGCGCGACCGTTACGTCGCGCGCGGCGTCTCCATCGCGCCGATCTTCGCCGACCACGCCCACGGCGCCCGGCTGACGGATGCGGACGGGCGCGAGTACATCGACTTCGCCGGCGGCATCGGCGTCCTGAACCTCGGCCACACGCCCGAGGCGGTGGTCGCGGCGATCCGCGAGCAGGCCGAGCAGCTCATGCACGCCTGCTTCCCGGTGGCCGCCTACGACCCGTACCTCGAGGTCTGCAAGATGCTGTGCGAGCTCGCGCCGGGCACGCACGACAAGAAGGCGCTCCTGATCAACTCGGGCGCCGAGGCCGTCGAGAACGCGATCAAGATCGCCCGCTACCACACCGGCCGCGACGGCGTGATCACGTTCGACCGCGGCTTCCACGGCCGCACGCTGCTGACGATGTCGCTGACGTCGAAGCTCGTCTACAAGCGCGGCATGGGCCCGTTCGCGCCCGAGATCTACCGGGCGACGGCGCCGTACCCGTACCGCGGCATCTCCTCCGCCGACGCCCTCGAGGCGCTCGACTGGATGTTCAAGGCCACGGTCGACCCGGCCTCGGTGGCCTGCGTGATCCTCGAGCCGGTGCAGGGCGAGGGCGGGTTCACCGTCATGCCGCCCGAGTTCATCCAGGGCCTCAAGGAGCGCTGCGATGCCCACGGCATCCTCTACATCGACGACGAGGTGCAGGCCGGGATGGGCCGCACCGGGGCGCTCTGGGGGATCGAGCACTCGGGCGTCATCCCCGACATGGTCACGGTCGGCAAGTCGCTCGCCTCGGGCATGCCGCTCGCCGGCGTCATCGGCCGGGCCGAGGTGATGGACTCGGTGCACCCGGGCGGGCTCGGCTCGACCTACGGCGGCAACCCGGTCGCCTGCGCCGCGGCGATCGAGAGCCTGCGCGCCATCTCGAGCGAGGAGTTCCTGGCCCGCTCGGTCGAGGTCGGCCACCGCATCGGCGTGCGCCTGCGGGAGCTGGCCGCGCGCTACCCGGTGATCGGCGAGGTGCGCGGGATCGGCCCGATGTCCGCCATCGAGCTCGTCAAGGACCCGGTTGGCAAGGAGCCGGCGGCCGACGTGGCCGCCGCCGTCGTCGCCGGGGCGCTCGAGCGCGGCCTGATCCTGCTCAAGACCGGCATCTACGACAACGTCATCCGGATCCTGGTGCCGATCACGGCGCCGGACGAGGACCTGGAGGCCGGGCTCGACCGGCTCGAGGAGTCGCTTGGCGCAGCCGTCGGCTAGCCCCGCCGGTAGCTCCGCACCCGCCGTCAGCCTCCAGGGCGTGCGCAAGACCTACGGCGACGTCGTCGCCGTGGACCACGTCGATCTCGACGTCGCGGCGGGCGAGTTCTTCACGCTGCTCGGCCCGTCCGGCTCGGGCAAGACGACGACGCTGCGGCTGATCGCCGGGTTCGAGCTGCCGACGTCGGGCGAGGTGCTGCTCGACGGGGCGGATGTCTCGCAACTGCCGCCGTACCAGCGCGACGTGAACACGGTCTTCCAGGACTACGCGCTCTTCCCGCACATGACGGTCGGCGACAACGTCGGCTACGGGCTGATGGTGAAGCGGGTGCCGAAGAGGAAGCGGGCGACGCGCGTCTCGGAGGCGCTCGAGATGGTGCGCCTGGCCGGCTACGAGAAGCGCAAGCCGGCCCAGCTCTCCGGCGGCCAGCGGCAGCGGATCGCGCTCGCCCGCGCGCTCGTCAACCGGCCCCGCGTGCTCCTGCTGGACGAGCCGCTGGGGGCGCTCGACCTGAAGCTGCGCGAGCAGATGCAGATCGAGCTGAAGGCGATCCAGAAGGACGTCGGCATCACGTTCCTGTTCGTCACCCACGACCAGGACGAGGCGCTCACGATGAGCGACCGGCTGGCGGTCTTCAACGACGGCCGCATCGACCAGGTCGGCTCGCCGGCCGAGGTCTACGAGAACCCGGCGACGGCCTTCGTGGCCGGTTTCGTCGGCACGTCGAACCTGATCACGGGCGCGGTCGCGCGCGCGATCACCGGGGCCGCCGGGACGTTCACCGTACGGCCCGAGAAGATCCATCTCGCCGAACCCGGCGAGGATCCCGGTCCCGACCGCTGCAGTGCCGAGGGCATCGTCTCGGAGGTCGTCTACCTGGGGGTCAACACCCGCTACATCGTGAAGCTCGCGGCGGGGGGCGAGCTGGTGGTGGTGCAGCAGAACCAGGCCACGTCGTCGATGCAGGCGCTGGCCGCGCGCGGACGGCAGGTCCGCCTTGTCTGGGATCGGCAGCACAACCGTCCGGTGGACGGCGCCGATCGCGAAAACGAGGTGAAGGAGATCCCGGCATGACCAAGCGATGGATCGCCCTGATAGCGGCGACTGTGATGCTGGCCGTGGCGGCCGGCTGCGGCGGCTCGAGCGGCGGCGGCGGTGCGGGCGGCGGCGGCAACGGAGGCGGCGGCGGCTCGAGCACGAAGGTCGTCGAGAGCATCGGGAAGGGCGAGGGCGCGCTCGACCTGATCGCGTGGCAGGGCTACACCGAGCCCGACGTCGTGAAGCCGTTCGAGAAGAGCACGGGCTGCCAGGTGCACGTCACCTACGGCCAGACGTCGGACGAGATGGTGCAGCTCATGCGCTCGGGCAACTACGACGGCGTCAGCGCGTCCGGCGACGCCACCAACCGGCTGATTGCCGCCGGCGACGTCGTCCCGGTCGACGTGCAGAAGCTGATCCCCGACTGGAAGGACATCTCACCGGCGCTCCAGTCGCCGCCGCACAACACGGTGAACGGCCTGCACTACGGCGTGTCCTACGAGTGGGGCGCCGACGTGCTCATGTACAACACCCAGGTCGTAAAGCCCGCCCCGACCAGCTGGGGCGTGATCTTCGACGGCTCGAGCTACAAGGGCAAGGTCGACGCCTACGACAGCCCGATCTACATCGCCGACGCGGCGGTGTACCTGAAGGCGACGCAGCCCGACCTGAAGATCACCGATCCGTACGAGCTGACGCAGGACCAGTTCGACGCCGCTGTCGCCCTGCTGAAGAAACAGCGCGCCCAGATCGGCAACTACTGGTCGAGCTACACCTCGCAGATCCAGGACTTCAAGCAGAAGTCCATCGTGATCGGGCCGACCTGGCCGTACCAGTACAACACGCTCAAGGGCGAGAAGCAGCCCGTGGCGACGGTGCTGCCCAAGGAGGGCGCCACCGGCTGGGCCGACACCTGGATGCTCTCGTCGCAGGCGAAGCACCCCAACTGCATGCTCATGTGGATGAAATGGGCGACGGAGCCGTTCACCCAGGCGCACACGGCCTACACGTTCGGGTCGGCCCCGGCCAACCCGAAGGCGTGCACGATCCTCGACAAGATGGTCGCGAACTACTGCACGGACTACCACGTGACCGACCAGAGCTACTTCAAGAAGATCGCGTACTGGAAGACGCCGCTCTCCGACTGCGGCGACAGCCGCGGCAACACCTGCATCCCGTACTCCGAGTGGACGACGGCCTGGACCGACATCAAGAACTCGTGATGCCGGCCGCCGGCCGGCGCGCGCCGTGACCGCCTCCGCCTCCGGGGCGGGGACGGCCGGCGCGCGCCGGCGGGTGTCCGCGTTCTTCTACCGTCGGCGGAAGCTGAAGCTCGGCCTGCTCCTGCTGCCGCCGATGGGCTGGATCCTGGTCGTCTACCTGGCGGCGCTCGGGGTGCTGCTCCTCACGTCGCTGTGGGTGCAGGACGAGCTCTCCGGCCGGATCCTGCACACGTTCACGCTGGACAACTTCAAGCAGCTGTGGGACGACCCCACCAACCGGGTCATCACCCGCAACACGGTGGGGATGGCGATCGTCGTCACGATCACCGACGCCGTCCTGGCGTTCCCGCTCGCCTACTACATGGTGCGCATGGCGTCGCCGAAGATGCGGGCGGTGCTCTTCGTCGGCGTGCTCATGCCGCTCTGGTCGAGCTATCTGATCAAGGCGTATACGTGGCGTCTGATGACGGCCTATGACGGCCCGATCAACTGGGCGTTCGGCAAGATCGGCCTCGGTCCGTACCACATCGCCTACTCCTACACGGCCATGTGGCTGGCCTTCAGCTACATGTGGCTGCCCTACATGATCCTGCCCGTCTACGCGGCCCTGGAACGGGTTCCGGGGTCGTTCCTGGAGGCGTCGAGCGACCTGGGCGGCCGGGCCTGGATCACGTTCCGCAAGGTGATCTGGCCGCTCGCTCTGCCCGGCATCGCGGCCGGATCGATCTTCACGTTCTCGCTCACGCTGGGCGACTACGTGCTCCCTGACCTCGTCGGCGGGAACAACCACGACTTCATCGGGAACGTGATCTTCCGCTTCCAGGGCGTCGCCCAGAACCTGCCCTACGCGGCGGCGTTCGCGTGCGTTCCCGTCGCGATCGTCATCGTCTACCTCATGGTCATGAAGCGCCTCGGCGCATTCGAGGCCCTTTAGATGGAGCCGCGCGCCGTTCGGATCGGCCTGCGGGCCGCATCGACGTTCGTGATGCTGTTCCTGTACCTGCCGCTGCTCGTGATCGTGCTGCAGGCGTTCAGCTCCTCGCCGATCCCGGGCTGGCCGATCGGCCACTACTCGACGCGATGGTTCCGGCTGGCCTGGCACGACCAGTTCGCCCGGACGGCGTTCGAGAACTCCGTGACGGTCGGGCTGCGGGCCGCCGCGGTCGCCCTCGTGCTGGGGTCGTGCATCGCGTTCGCGCTCTCGCGGTTCCGGTTCTTCGGCCAGAACACGGTGTCGCTGCTCTTCGTGCTTCCGATCGCGCTGCCGGGCATCGTCACCGGGCTCGCGCTGCTCTCGACCATCGACTACCTGGGCATCACGCCGTCGCTCTGGACGGTGGTCGCCGGCCACGCCACGTTCTGCATCGTGGTCGTCTTCAACAACGTGGTCGCGCGGCTGCGGCGCTCCTCGACGTCGCTCGAGGAGGCGTCGATGGACCTCGGCGCAGACGGCTGGCAGACGTTCCGGCACGTGACCCTGCCGAGCATCGCCACGGCGCTCGTCGCCGGCGGCCTGCTCGCGTTCGCGCTCTCCTTCGACGAGGTCGTCGTCACGCTCTTCACCGCCGGCAGCCAGCAGACGCTGCCGCTCTGGATCTACAACCAGTTCCGGCTCCCGAACACCGCCGCCGAGGTGAACGCGGTCGCGGTGTTCGTGATCCTGCTGACCGCGATCCCGGTCTACCTGGCCCAGCGCCTGATGCGCGACACGGGTGGCATCACCGGCCGCTAACCGGGGTCAGACCCCGAACGCCGGTCGTTGCACGTTCGTGACGCTTCCGTTCGGGGTCTGACCCCGGTGCTCGGGGACTGTCCCCGCCCTGCCGGGGACAGTCCCATGCCCGTCAGGAGACGGCCTCGGCTTCCGGCTCGCCGGCGAAGGTCCTGGCCTTCGCGGGGCGCACGAAAACCGGCCGGCCCGGCTCGAGGCCGAGCCGCTCCGCCTCGTCGCGGGTGAGCTGGGCCGACACCGGGTCGCCGCCGTTCACGGTCAGGTCGACGCGGATGTGGTGGCCCATGTGCAGGACTCGCTCGACGACCGCCGCCTCGGTGGTGCCGTTGGGCTCGAGCCGGATCTCGACGTCGTGCGGGCGCACGTAGACGTCGCCGATCCGGTTGACCTGGCCCATGAAGCGCATCACGAACTCGGTCTCGGGATGGTCGTAGAGATCCTGCGGGCGGCCCTCCTGGACGATCCGCCCGTGATCCATGAGCACGATCGTGTCCGACACCTCCATGGCCTCTTCCTGGTCATGGGTGACGAACACGGTGGTGACGTGCATCTCGTCGTGCAGCCGCCGCAGCCAGGCGCGCAGCTCACTGCGCACCTTGGCGTCGAGGGCGCCGAAGGGCTCGTCGAGGAGCAGCACCTCGGGCTCGACCGCGAGCGCGCGGGCGAGCGCCATGCGCTGGCGCTGGCCGCCCGAGAGCTGGGACGGGTAGCGGTCGCCGAAGCCGTCGAGCTGGACGAGGTCGAGCAGCTCCGCCACCCGTCGCTTCACCTCGTCCTTGGGCCGCTTGCGGATCTCGAGGCCGAACGCCACGTTCTTGGCGACTGTCATGTGCTTGAAGGCGGCGTAGTGCTGGAACACGAAGCCGATGTCGCGTCGCTGCGGCGGCAGCTTCGTCGCCTCGGCGCCCCCGATGAAGACCTCGCCCTGGTCGGCCTTCTCGAGACCGGCGATGACGCGCAGGAGCGTCGACTTGCCGCTCCCGCTGGGGCCCAGGAGCGCCGTCAGCGATCCCGCCGGCACTTCAAGGCTGACATCGTCGAGTGCCACGAAGTCGCCGAAGCGCTTGTTCACGTTGCGGACGGTGATTGCCATATCTGAGCTAGTGGTCCTTTCGGGGGTGGAACAGGTTCATCAGGAACAGGGTCACGAGTGCGATCACGGCGAGCTCGAGCGCCGCCGTGTAGGCCGCGATGTGGTCGAAGTTCTGATACTCCTGCGAGACGCGGAGCGTCAGCGTCTGGGTCTGGCCGATCACGTTGCCCGAGACGACGGCGACGGCGCCGTACTCGCCGATCGCGCGTGCGGTCGTGAGGACGACGCCGTAGACGATGCCCCAGCGGATCGCCGGCAGGGTGACGCGCCGGAACGTCTGATGCGCCCGCGCGCCCAGCGTCGCCGCCGCCTGCTCCTGCTCGGTGCCGATCTCGCGCAGCACCGGGATCACCTCGCGGCAGACGAACGGGAGCGACGCGAACATCGTCGCGAGCACCATGCCCGGCGTCGAGAAGATGATCGGGTAGCCCTGGTTGATGAAGAACTCGCCGAACCAGCCGTTCATGCCGTACACCAGGATCAGCGTGAAGCCCACGATGACGGGCGAGACGGCGAAGGGCAGGTCGATCAGGGCCGAGAGCAGCGCCTTGCCGCGGAACTCGCGCCGCACCATGACGAGCGCCATCGTGATCCCGAACAGCGTGTTCAGCGGGACGACGATGATCGCGATCTTGAGCGTCAGCTCGAGCGCCTTGATCGCGTCCGGGTCGGTGAGCGCGGTCCAGACGGGTGCGATGCCGCCGGAGAAGGTGTGCGCGACGATCATCCCGACCGGGATGATCAGGAGCAGCGCCAGGTAGGTCAGCGCCACGAAGCGGAGCCCGTACTTAACGATCATGCTTCGAGCTCCAGCGGTGGAGGGCGGAGATGGACAGGAGCACGACGAGCGAGATCGAGAGCAGGACGACCGACATCGCGGTCGCACCGGTCACGTAGTCGCTCTGGATCTGCGAGTAGATGTGCACCGAGGCGACCTCGGTCGAGAACGGCACGTTGCCCGAGAGCATCACGACCGAGCCGTACTCGCCGACCGCCCGGGCGAAGGCGAGCGCCATGCCGGAGAAGATCGCCGGCATCAGGTTCGGCAGGACGACGCGGCGGAAGATGACGTGGCCGCGGGCACCGAGCGATGCGGCCGCCTCCTCCATCTCGCGGTCGAGCTCGAGCAGCACCGGCTGGACGCTGCGGATGACGAACGGCAGCGTCTCGAACATCAGCGCGAGCACGACCGCCTTGCGGGTGTAGGTGATGTTCAGGCCGATCGGGGAGTTGGGGCCGTACAGGGTGAGCAGGGTGAGGCCGGCCACCACCGTCGGCAGGGCGAACGGCAGGTCGATGAGCGAGTTCACGAGCCCTTTCCCGATGAAGGAGTCGCGCACCAGCACCCACGCGATCAGGGTGCCGAAGACGGCGTTGATCAGGGCGACGAGCAGCGCCGCTCCGAGGGTGAGCTTGAGCGCGGCCACCGCATCGGGAGCGGTGACCGCCTGCCAGAAGGCGTCGAGGCCGCCCTTGTGGGACTCCCACAGGAGGGCGGAGAGCGGCAGGAGCACGACCACCGACAGGTAGGTGATCGCAACCCCCGGAGCGACGCTGGGTAGCGCCGCCCCGGAGGCCCGCCTGCGCGGGAGTGCGACCGTCGTCATGAGCTGGTCGACACTCCGATGCTGGACTCGATCTTCTGCATGACGCTGTTCGTCGGATCGAAGAACTTCGTCATCACGTCATCCCAGCCGCCCGAGTCGACGTCGTCGATCGTGAACTGGGTGGGGTTGCCGGCGTCCGGGAACGCCTTGGTGAACGCGGACTCGACGCTCGAGACCACCGGCCGGTAGCCGGTCTGGGCCAGGATCGTCTGAGCCTGGGGCGTGTACATCCACTTGACGAAGCTCTTCGCGGCGGACGAGGCCTTCACCGTCGTCGCGATCGGCGTCTGGATCTGGATCGTCTGCGGGGGGTACACGATCTGGATGTCCGCGCCGCTCTCCTGAGCGAGCAGGGCGTCCTGCTCGTAGGCGAGGAGCACGTCACCCTTGCCACCGGTGAACGTCTGCAGGGCGGCGGATGCCTTGTCGTCCTGGACAGGCACGTGGTGGAACAGGTCGCTCAGGTACTGCTGGGCCTGCGCGGGGGTCTTGCCTTCCTTCAGCTGGGCGCCGTACGCCGCCATGATGTTCCAGCGGGCGCCGCCCGAGGTGAACGGGTTGGGCGTGATCACCTCGACGCCGGGCTTGGTCAGGTCGTCCCAGGTGGTGATGTGCTTCGGGTTGCCCTTGCGGACGACGAACACGACCATGGTGTCCGCGACGAAGCCGTTGTACTGGTTCTGATTCCAGTTGGGACTGACCAGCTTCGCGTCGACGAGCCGCGAGATGTCCGGCTCGAGGGCGAAGTGGACGACGTCGGCGGCCTGCCCGGCGGCGACCGCCCGGCTCTGGTCGCCGGAGGCGCCGTAGGACTGCGTGAAGGTGACGCCCTTGCCCTCCGACGTCGTGTTGAAGGCGGGGATCAGCTTCGCGTACGACGTCTCGGGCGTCGAGTAGGCGACGAGGTTGATCTTCCCACCAGACGCGGCATCGGCGGTGCTTCCGCCGCTGCCCCCGCAAGCCGCCGCCAGGGCGACGATCGAGAGGACGACGGCCCCGGCCGCCGCGATCCGTACTTGTACTCGGTTCAACTTTTCTCCTTTGTCTATCGACTAAGTTGAGATTAGGGTAGGATGGGTGCGTGAGACTGTCAAGCGAGAACCCTCGAATGGGGGAGCTCGACGCGAACCAGGAGAGGCATCAACCAGTGGCAGCAGCAAGCTTGGGAACCAACGTCCGGCACCTGCTCGGCATGCACAACGTCAGCCAGCAGCGGCTCGCCCGCTACCTCGGGCTGTCGCCGCAGGGGCTCTGGAACATCCTCCATGGCCGCTCGGAGCCGCGCTCGCGGACGGCGCAGCGGATCGCGGCCGCGTTCGGCATCACCATGGACTCCCTCTTCGCCGACACGGGCAGCTGCGTGCGCGCGGCCGCCGGCGTGTTCGAGCGGGCCCCCGTGCGGGCGCTCTCCGAGACGGCGGAGGCGGACGACGACGAGTGGGGCGGGCTCGTCGCCGGAAAGGCGGTCGGATGAGCGCGGCCGGCACGCGCCTGCGCCTCGTCGGCCCGGCCCCCGTGGCCGGCGCGCTGCGGGCCGGCGCCGCCGTCGTCGACGGGCGCGCGCCCCAGGCGTTCGACGCCGGTCACCTCCAGGGCGCCGTGAACGTGCCCGCCGGGCCGGGCGCCGGCGGGCTGGCGGCCCTCGTGCTCTCGCGCGACGTGCCGGTGCTCGCGCTGGCGGCGCGGCTCGAGCAGGCGGTCGAACTCGAGGCCGAGCTCGAGGCCGCCGGGTTCCGCGAGTTGCTCGGCGCGGTGGCCGGCGACCATCCCGGCCGCGCCGTCGGGGGCCATCCGTTGGCGCGCGGCGGGGCGATCGAGGTCGATCGTCTCGCGGACGAGCTTGCGACCGGCGCGGTGCTCCTGATCGACGTCCGCGAGACCGCCGAGTGGCGGTGCGGCTACGTGCCCGGCTCCGTGCACCTGCCGCTCGCGGCGCTGCGCGGGGCGGCGCACCTGCTTCCGGACGTTCCGACGGTGGCGTGCTGCTCCGACGGCCGCCGCGCCGCCGTCGCGGCGAGCGCGCTTCGCCGCTGGGGCCACCGCAACGTCTGGCGCGTCGCCGACGGCGGCGTGGCCGACCTGCTGGAGCGGCCGATCGGCCTCGACCTGCTCGGCGCGGCCTGATGCAGCTGGTGCGGACGGCCTCGCCGCCGCGCTGGGCGGCGGCCGGGACTTTGGCCGTGGCGCTCCCCGCCGCGCCCCTCGGCGTGGCCGCTGTCGGCGCCGGGTCGGCGTCGCTCGGGATCATCGGCGGCAGCGCGGCGCTGCTCGCGCTGCTGGCCGCCTGGGTCGGCCCTGTGGCGCTCCCCGGAATGGGCCGGGCGGGCGCAATCGAGCGGGTGATCGTGACCGCGGTGGTGGCCTGGGCGGCCGCGTTCGACGCCGCAGTTGCCGGCGCCGTCGTCCGCGGCGGCTCCGCGGCGTACCCGCCGGCGGCCGTCGCCGCGACCGTGCTCACGTACGTGTGCGGGAGCGTATGGTCGCTGCGCTCGCCGTACGAGGTGTGGTGGCGCTGGCCCGTCGCGTGCACCGTCACGGCGGCGGTCTGGATCGCCGGCCAGGCAGCGGCGTGATCGCTCCGTGCGGCCGATTTGTGACGGAAACGTAAAGGCGTTGCCGGTGGTTGTCACGTCCCGCCGCAGCGTTTGGTAGCCTGCGCCGCAATGCCCACCGCCCGAGGCCAGGCGAGCGGACGCGCCCGCGCAACCCGAGCGAGCATCACGACCGGAGTTCTTGTCGCGATGCTGGCGACAGCGCTGACGGCCGCACCCGCCAACGCGACCTCGATCAAGCAGAAGCAGAACGAGGCTGCCGCCGCCGAGAAGCAGCTTACGAAGCTCTCGAACGAGGCTGAGCACGCCGTCGAGGTCTACGACGGCATCCACCAGAAGTACGAGAACACGCTCGCGGCGCTGCGCCTGAACCAGCAGACGCTGCGCTTCGCCAAGCAGAACCTCAAGGCGGCGCAGAAGCAGCTGGCCGCGAGCTTGACGCAGGACTACAAGAGCGGCGACCAGGACGCGATCGCCTACGTCCTCGCGGCCCGCTCGATCGGCGACCTCGTCGACCAGGTGCAGGTGCTCCAGCGCACGACGGGCGTGAACAAGAACCTGCTCCAGCAGATCACCAAGGATCAGGCCGAGATCGTGCAGCGCGAGAAGCTGCTGAAGAAGCAGAAGCGGCAGCGGAATGCGCAGCAGGCGGCCGCGGCCGCCCAGCGCGACAAGGCCAAGGCGGCCGTCGCCAACCAGATGAGCTACCTCGACGGCCTGAAGGCGTCGATCCGGAAGATGATCGACGAGCAGCAGGCCGCCGCAGCGGCGGCGGCCGCCGCGAGCGCGACGGCGGCCGGCTCCGGGACGGCGCCGCCGTCGAACCTGCCGAACCCGCCGGCGAGCACGCTGGGCGGCCAGGCGGTCGCGATCGCCGAGCGGTACCTGGGCGTGCCCTATGTGTGGGGCGGCGCCAGCCCCTCGGGCTTCGACTGCTCGGGGCTCACGATGTACGTCTACTCGCAGCTCGGCGTGTCGCTCCCGCACAACGCCGCGGCCCAGTACTACTCGCTCCCCCACGTGTCGGAGAGCGACCTCCAGCCGGGCGACCTGGTCTTCTTCGACGGGCTCAACCACGTCGGCATCTACATCGGCGGCGGCTCGATCATCCACGCGCCGCACACCGGCACCGTGGTGCAGATCTCGTCGCTCTCCGGCGGCGGCTCGTACTACGGCGCCGCGCGCGTCCCCGGCTGAATAGACGGGGTCAGACCGCTTTTATTCACGGCGGCGCGACCTGGCGCCTCAGGAGCCCTGCCGCTCGAGCCAGCGAGCGGCGGTGTCGCCCGTCTCGAGCACGTGCTGGTGCAGCAGCTTGCGGGCGCGGCGGGGGTCGGGCTTCACGAGCGCCTCGACGATGCGGTCGTGATCGGCGACGCTGCGGGGGATGATGTCGGGGTCGTCGGCGAACGTGCGCCACGCGATCGAGCGGGGCACGCTGTTCTGGAGCGACTGGACGGTGTCGCGCAGCGGCGGGCAGGCCGCCGCGGCCAGGATCACGTTGTGGAAGAGCTCGTTCGCCTGCGACCACTGCTCGCACAGGATGGCCAGGCCGTCCTCGTCGTCGCGTGCCAGGGCGCGGTGGCGCTCGTAGCCGGTGCGTAGCAGCGCCTGGGCGACGTCGAGGTCGCCCTTGTCGTAGCCGGTGAGCCGTCCGGCCGACCGCTCGGCGGCGAGGCCCTCGAGCTCGGCCCGCACCAGATAGACGTTGCGGCACTCCTCCGGGCTGAACCGGCGCACGACGGCGCCGCGGTGGCCGAGCTGGTCGACGAGCCCGATCGCCTGGAGCTGGCGCAGCGCCTCGCGCACCGGCGTGCGGCTCACGCCGAAACGGCTCGCGAGGTCTTCCTGGCGCAGGCGCGACCCCAGCGGGATGCGGCCCGTGACGATCTCGACCTGCAGCCTGTGCGCCAGGTCGTCGGCGCGGGAGAGGGTCGGTGTGTTCGGGCTCACACCCTCGATCGTAACACTGCGGGGAGCCGAACATCCGCAACATGTATCCCTACGGTTGATGTTTGGATCCAAACTGCTATGGTGGCGGGCACCACCGCGAAGGAGCCCTGCCATGTCCGTAGATGCCGTTGCAAAGCTGCCGGAGATCGAGCACATCAAGGCCCGCAAGGACGGGCTGGACGTCCTTGCCGACATCTACCGGTACGCCGAGCTCGGCTTCGACGCGATCGCGCCGGACGACCTGACCCTGTTTCGCTGGTACGGCATCTACACCCAGCGGGCCGAGGAGTCGGCCGCATCCGGCGACCCCGGGCCGTCCGACGACACCGACGGCCTCTTCATGCTCCGGATCAAGTTCCCGAACGGCATCGTCACGTCCGAGCAGCTGCGCACGATCGGTCGCCTCTCCGAGCGCTACGGGCGGGGCATGGGCGACATCACGACCCGTCAGAACATCCAGCTGCACTGGCTGCGGATCGAGGATCTCCCCGTCGTGCTCGACGAGCTGAACGCCGTCGGGCTCTCGTTCACCCAGGCCTGCGGCGACGTCTGGCGCAACGTGGTCGGCTGCCCGCTCGCCGGCGTCGACGGCCACGAGCTGCTCGACTCGCGCCCGCTGATCGCCGAGCTCGAGCGCACCTTCGTCGGCGACAAGCGCTTCTCGAACCTGCCGCGCAAGTTCAAGGTGTCGGTGTCGGGCTGCCTGCACCGCTGCGCCCAGCACGAGATCAACGACATCGGCCTGGTCGCGGTCGAGCGCGACGGCGTGCTCGGCTACGACGTCTGGGTCGGCGGCGGCCTGGGCGCGTCGGCGCGCATGGGCCGGCGGCTGGATGCGTTCGTCCTGCCCGAGGAGGCCACCGAGGTCTGCGCCGTGATCACCGAGATCTACCGCGACGAGGGTAAGCGCACCAAGCGCACGCGGGCGCGGGTCAAGTTCCTGGTCGACGAGTGGGGCGTCGAGCGGCTGCGGGCCGAGGTCGAGCGCAAGCTGGGCCGGTCGCTGCCGACGTCGGTCGCCCCGGCCGACCCGATCGACCCCCACCGCGACCACCTCGGCGTCCACCCGCAGGTCGAGCCGGGCCTCTACTACCTCGGCGCGACGACGCTGCGCGGCCGCTTCTCGGGCGAGCAGATGATCGCCGTCGCCGACATCGCCGACCGCTTCGGCTCGGGCGAGCTGCGCTGCACGAACCGCCAGAACATCATCGTCCTCGGCGTGCCCGACGCGGACGTCGAGGAGGCGTCGGCCTCGCTCGCCGACGTCGGCCTGCCGACCCGGGCGTCGACCTTCCGGCGCGGGATCATCTCGTGCACGGGAATGGAGTTCTGCAAGCTCGCGATCGTCGAGACGAAGGAGCGCGCCCGCGAGCTGATCGAGCACCTGGAGAAGCGGGTCGGCGACGTGGCCGGATCGCTGCGGATCAACCTGAACGGCTGCCCCAACGCCTGTGCCCAGTACCAGGTGGCCGACATCGGCCTGCAGGGCGGCATCGCCCGGCTCGCGGACGGCACCCGCGTGCAGGGCTTCATCCTGCACATCGGCGGCCGCCTCGGCGCCGACGCCGGGTTCGGCCGGCGGGTCGCCTCGAAGGCGATCCCGGCCGACGACGCCCGCTACGCGGTCGAGCGGATCGTGCGCGCCTACGCGGCCGAGCGGCCCGCCGACGGCACGTTCGCCGCCTGGGCGCAGGAGCAGTCCGACCGGCGCCTGGCGGCGCTGGCAGGCGTCGCCGTGGCGCGCGAGCCGGTCGAGGCAGCCGCCTAGCGTAGGCTTGCGGCATGAGCGGACGCGCGCCCGGCGAGTCGTTCTGGCGCGTGTCCGCGAAGGGCACCGACGCGGCCGTCCGCGACGCCAGCGATGCTCACTGGGGGCGAGCGGAGGCTCTCGCGGCTCATCGGTGGGTCGAGACCGCGGCGCCCGGGTCCGGGTTTGGCGTCACCCGGCTCGGCCGGGACGGCGCGGGCGATGACGTGGAGGCGACGCTCACCGTTCGGGCCGCCGACGCGGACGCCGCACGTGCCGCGGCGACGGCGCTCCTGGCGGGCGCCCTGCCCTCGGTGACGTGGTCGCGGATCGAGATCATTCCTGACCGGGCCGGTCGAGGCAGCCGCCCGAGCGAGGGGTGAGCTCAGACGGCTACCAAGCCGGCGCCGGCGTGGCCCTAGGCCACCGCCGGCCGACCGCGCCGTCGCGCGGCCGTGCGTACGCGCCGTTCGTGCTCGCGGCCGGCCCGTAGCTCGGGCTGGAGGGTGCCGCTCCGCGCGCGCCGGAGCAGGTCCGCATGGCGGGCCTGGGCGGCGATCTCGGCGGAGTGGAGCCGTGAGAGCTCCTCGTGCACGTGCGCGTTGGCGTACATGTCCAAGGGACGCGGGCCGCACGGGAAATCTTCCCGCTACGATGTGACGAGCAGTTTGCGTACCCGCCGGGGCGATCCCCGGCGTCGCATCCAGAGAGGCGGAGGGACCGGCCCTGTGAAGCCTCGGCAACCATCCCGGCCACGGCGGGGAAAGGTGCCAAATCCGGCGGGATCCGCGGATCCCGGACGATGTGAACCGGCCGCGCCGAAGGGCGCCGGCCCGAACGTAGGGGATCGACCATGAAGGCCACCCACCTCGCCTGCAAGGGCTGCGGCGCCACCTATCCGCTGGAGGCCCTGTTCGCCTGTGACCGCTGTTTCGGCCCCCTCGAGGTGGGCTGGGACGAGTCCGAGCCGGTCGCCCGCGACCGCATCGCCGCCGGGCCGCAGACGCTCTGGCGCTTCGCCGACTTCCTGCCCGTCGAGCCGCCCGAGAAGGGCCTGCCGGTGGGCTGCTCGCCGCTGATACGGGCCGACCGGCTCGCGGCCGAGCTCGGCCTCGACTGCGAGCTCTACGTGAAGACCGAGACCTCGAACCCCACCCACTCGTTCAAGGACCGGGTGGTCGCGGTGGCCGCCGCCAAGGCGGCCGAGCTCGGCTTCGGCGCGCTCGCGTGCGCCTCGACCGGCAACCTGGCCGGCGCGACGGCTGCCGCCGGGGCGGCGCTGGGCCTGCCGACGTACATCTTCGTGCCGGCGAACCTCGAGCGGGAGAAGATCATCGCCGCGGCCGCCTACGGCGCGACCGTGTTCGCCGTGGACGGCTCGTACGATGACGTCAACCGGCTCTGCTCGGAGCTCGCGTACGACCGGCCGTGGGCGTTCGTGAACGTGAACATGCGCGCCTACTACTCGGAGGGCTCGAAGACCATCGCGCTCGAGACGGCCGAGCAGCTCGGCTGGCGGGCGCCCGACCGCGTGGTCGCGCCGATCGCCTCCGGCTCGCTCTACACGAAGATCCTGCAGGGGTTCGAGCAGGGCCGCGCCGCCGGGCTGATCGAGCCCGGGCCGGCGCCCGTCATGCACGGCTCGCAGGGCGAGGGCTGCTCCCCGGTCGCCACGGCGTTTGCGGCGGGCGGCGATCAGGTCGTCCCCGTCCGCCCGACCGGCATCGCCAAGTCGCTCGCGATCGGCAACCCTGCCGACGGCGTCTACGCGCTCGGGGTCGCCCGCCGCACCGGCGGCAGCATCGAGGCGGCCTCCGACGCGGAGATCGTCGAGGGCATCCAGCTGCTCGCCCGCACCACCGGCATCTTCACCGAGACGGCGGGCGGCGTCACGACCGCGGTCCTGCGCAAGCTGGCCGAGCGCGGCGAGATCGGCGCCGGCGAGACCGTCGTCGTGTACATCACCGGCGACGGCCTGAAGACCGTCGACGCGGTGGAGCCCGCGGTCGAGACGATCGCGATCCCGGCCGACGCGGACGCCGTCGACGAGGCGCTGGCCCAGCCGCTTCAGGCATGACGCTCGCGGCGCGACCGCCGCGGCCGGAAGATGCCGCCGCGGTGGCCGCGCTCGTGAACGCGTACGACGCCGCGTACGGCGGCGACGGCGCCTGGACGGTCACGGACGTCGAGGACGAGTGGAGAACGGCGTCGGACGTCTGGCTGGCGGAGCGGGCCGGGGAGCTCGCCGGGCACGCGACGCTCCGCCCAAGGGACGGCGGCCGTCTGTACGCGCTCGGCTGGACGCACCCTGCCGATGCCGGGCATGGCGTGGGCGGCCTGCTCGTCGACCTCACGGAGCAGCGGGCGGCCGAGACCGGCGGGAGCGTGGTCGTGCGCAACTCGGTGCTCGCCGCCGACCGGGCCGCCTGCCGGCTCCTCGAGCGCCGGGGCTACGTCGCGGAGTCGCAGCACCTGCGCATGCGCATCGATCTCGACGCCGCGCCCCCGCCGCTCGCGCCGCCGCCCGG
Source organism: Gaiellales bacterium (assembly GCA_036273515.1). Lineage (GTDB taxonomy): Bacteria > Actinomycetota > Thermoleophilia > Gaiellales > JAICJC01 > JAICJC01. Next base: position 91,065 of record DASUHM010000050.1, on the reverse strand, counting down.
CATCGCGCTCGCGACCTTCCGGCCCGGCGTCGACGACGCCGGAGTGGACGCGTGTGTCGAAGAGGCGTTCGAGCACCGCTGGACGAACCAGGCCGAATGGCGCGAGGGGAAGGCGGCGGAGGGGCGGTTCGACGCGGACGTGTGGATCGTCGCCCGGGAGGGCGCGGACGTCTGCGGGGTCGTCCTGTGCACGGCGCGGACGTTCGGGATGGGCTACGTCGAAGCACTCGCCGTGCGCGCCAAATGGCGGGGCCGGGGGATCGGCGCGGTGCTGCTGCACGAGGCGCTGCGGCGGCTCTGGGCCGCCGGCGAGCGCCGCGTCGGCCTCGGCGTGGACGGCGACAACGCGGCGGCGATCAGGCTGTACGAGCGCGCCGGGATGCGAGTCGCCTGGGCAGCCGTGCAGTACGAGCGAGAGGTGGGGGAAGCGCGGGCCGATACCGGCGGCAGGTCATCGGCCCGCGTATGTCACTGAATCGGTGCGCGGCGTCGCGGCCGCGCTCCCGTCGGCGGTGATCCGCCCTCCCCGATTCGGAGGGGTCGGGTCTAGACGGCGGCGGTCACGTGCTCGTCCAGGCGCAGGGCCTGCGCGAGCTGTGCCTTCGGCCGCGCTCCCACCGCGCGCTCGACGATCTCCCCGTTCTTGAGCAGGAGAAGCGTCGGGATGCTGGAGACGCCGAACGCGCCGGCCAGCTCGGGCTCGGCGTCGACGTCGACCTTGCCAACCTTGATCCGCCCGGCGTAGTCGCCGGCGAGCTCGTCGACGATGGGGGAGACCATGCGGCACGGGCCACACCAGGCCGCCCACAGGTCGAGCAGGACGGGGACGTCGGAGTCGACGACCTCGGACTGGAAGTTGCTCTTGGTGATCTCGATGCTGGACACAGATGCTCCTTCAAGCAATATTCAACTGACTAGCTATATAGTTGCACATGCGGTACACTTTTGCAAGTGACGCTGCCCCGCCCCCTTACCCCTGCCATGGCCACGGCAATCGCCGAGCGGTTCCGGCTCCTGTCGGAGCCTACGCGCCTGCGCCTGCTCGACATCCTCGGCGACGGCGAGCGCAGCGTGGGCAGCCTCGCGACCGAGCTCGGCTGCACCCAGGCGAACGTGTCGAAGCACCTGGCGCTCCTGGCCGACGCGGGCCTCGTCGAGCGCCGCCGCCAGGGTCTGCACGGCTACTACCGCGTCCGCGACCCTGCGGTGTTCGCCCTCTGCGCCCAGGTATGTGAGACGCTTCGCCGGCACGCGGACGCGCGCGCAGCAGCGCTGCGCGAGCCCGCCTGACCACCACCGCCGAGACGAGAAGGAAGAGCCGATGGCGTTCATCGACACGATCCCCACCGACGCCGCCGAGGGCGACGTCGCCGACATGTACGAGACCGACCGCGCCGGCTGGGGATTCCTGCCGAACTTCACCCGCGCATACTCTCATCGCCCGGGCGTCTATGCAGCGTGGCGCGGCCTGAACGGGGCCATCAAGGCCAACATGGACGAGCGCCGCTACGAGATCGCCACGCTCGCGGCCGCCCGCCGCCTGCGCTCGAGCTACTGCTCGCTCGCGCACGGCCGCATCCTGGCGCGGCACATGCCCGCCTCGGCGGTGAGCGACATCGCCCTGGGACGGCCGTCGGACGAGCTCGACGACGTCGACCGGGCCGTGATCGACCTCGCCGACAAGGTCGCCGTCGACGCGACCACCGTCACGCAGGCCGACATCGAGCGCCTGCGCGGCCTGGGGCTCTCCGACGCCGAGATCCTCGACGTCGTCCTGGCCGCGGCGGCGCGGTGCTTCTTCAGCAAGACGCTCGACGCCCTCGGCTGCAACCCCGACGCGGCCTTCAACGAGCTGATCGAGCCGGAGCTGCGCGAGGCGCTCACTGTCGGCCGGCCGATCGAGGCCGGCTAGACGCGCCCGCGGAGGGCCATGACGTTCGCGACGTACATGCGCGTCTCCGGCAGCAGGCCGCGCTCGCGCACCGAGCGCTCGCCCTGGTAGTAGGCGGCGACCGCCAGCGACTCGTTGCCGCCGAACTCGCCGATCAGGTGGTGGAGCAGGGCAACGCCGACGCGCACGTCACCGTCGCCGGTGTGCGAGACCCGGTGGCCGATGAGGACGTCCTCGACGTACGTCCACGTGCCGGGGAGCACCTGCATCGGGCCCCAGGCCCCCGCGGCCGAGAGGATGTTCACGTGGAAGCCGGACTCCTGCCAGGAGACGGCCCGCGCGAGCGCAGCGTCGACGCCGTAGTGCGCCGACCACGCGTCGATCGAGGCCGGCACCGACCACGGGCCGAGCGGGCTCTGCGCCGGTGCCGAAGCCGCCGGGACGCGCAGCGTGATGCCGGCGAGCAGGATCCCGCGCACGCGCAGGCCGTTCGCACGCGCCAGCCGGTGCATGCCCACGCCGAAGCGGGCGGCGATCCCCGAGAGCGTGTCGCCGGGGTGCACGACGTAGCTTCCGCCCATCCCGGTCGAGCCACCGCCGCCACCGCCGCCGGCGCCGGGCACGTGCAGCGTCGCGCCGGCCAGCAGCAGGCCGTGCGGCGAGATCCCGTTCATCCGCGCCAGTCCGTCGACGCTCACGCCGAAGCGGGCGGCGATCCCCGTGAGCGTGTCGCCCCAGCGGACGGTGTACCTCCCGCCCGTGGACGACGATGGGCGGCCGCCCGGGATGACGAGCACGGTGCCGGCGCGCAGGACGCCGTACACGCGGCGATGGTTCGCGTGCGCCAGCCGGCGCAGGCCGACGCCGTGGGCGCGGGCGATGCCGGTCAGCGTGTCGCCGTAGCGCACGACGTAGTGCGTGCGCGCGGCCGCGGGGGCGGCCCCGGCGAGGGCGAGCGTGGTGGCTGCAATTGCGGCGATTCTGAGGCGCATCGGTGTCCGGTTCTGCGTGCGGACCCTCCCAGTTCGACGCCTCGCCTCCCAGTCCTTCCCAGCAATTTTGGGTACGTTCCGGGCATGGCCGTCCGCCGCCGGGTCGTCGTTTCGGGCCGCGTGCAGGGCGTCGGCTTCCGCGCCGCGGTGAGCCGGCACGCCCGCACCCGGGGCGTCGCGGGGTGGGTGCGAAACCTCCCGTCGGGGCAGGTCGAGGCCGTCTTCGAGGGCGACGAGCCGAACGTCGTCGGCATGGTGCGCTACTGCGGTGAGGGGCCGTCCGGCGCCGTCGTCGCGGGGATCGAGGTGCTCGAGGAGACGCCGGTCGGCGAGACCGGCTTCTCAGCCTGAATCCACACCGGGCGCGCGGCCGAGCCGTGCGAGCAGCTCCGCCACCCGCTCCTCGGCGGCGTCCAGGCGGGCGCGGCAGAGCGCGTGCAGCTGCTCGCCGCGCTCCCACAGCGCGAGCGCCTCGTCGAGCGAGGTGCTCCCGTCCTCGAGCTTGCGCACGATCTGCTCGAGCTCGTCGCGGGCCTGCTCGAAGCTCGGCCCGGCGCTCACGGTTCGACCTCCTCGACCCGCGCTCCGACCCGGCCTGCGGCGAGGCGGACGCCGATGTGGTCGCCGGCGGCGAGCGTCGTGGCCTCGCGCACGACGGCGCCGGCGTCGTCCTGCACGATGGCGTAGCCGCGCTCGAGCGTGGCTGCCGGCCCCAGCAGCCGGAGCCGGTCGTGGGCGCCGCGCAGGCGGGTCGCCTCGCGCTCGAGGCGGAGCTCGGGCAGTCGCCGCAGCGACGCGGCTGACATGTCGAGGGCGGCTCGCCGGGTGGTGATCCAGCTGCGCGGATCGGCGAACGCCGGCCGGGTGGCGAGCAGCTCGAGATGGCGGCGAGCATGAGTCGCCCGGCCTTCCAGCGCGCGGCCGGCCCTGGCCAGAAGCGCGTCGAGCTCGACCACCACCGCGGCGTGGTCGGGCACGATCAGCTTCGCCGCCAGGCTGGGGGTGCCGGCGCGGACGTCGCAGACGAGGTCGACGAGCGGCGTGTCCTGCTCGTGGCCGATCGCGGCGACGACGGGCGTCCCGCAGGCTGCGACGGCCCGGCACAGGGCCTCGTCCGAGAAGGGCAGCAGATCCTCGACGCTGCCGCCGCCACGGGCGAGCACGATCACGCCGACCTCCGGGTCGGCGTCGAGCCGCCGCAGCGCGGCCCGCAGCTCGCCGGCGGCGCCGGCGCCCTGCACGGCCGCCTCGACGATCCGGAACCGCACGCTCGGGTGGCGCGCCGTCGCGGTCTCGACGACGTCGCGCTTCGCGGCCGCGTCGCTCCCGCACACGAGGCCGACGACGCGGGGGAGGAACGGCAGCGGCCGCTTGCGCTCGGCCGCGAACAGGCCCTCGTCGGCGAGCCGCAGCCGCACCTCCTCGATCCGGCGCAGCAGCTGGCCGAGGCCGAACTGCTCGATCGCGTACGCCTTGAACCGGAACTCGCCCTTGCGCTGCCATAGCTCCCCGCGGCCGAAGACATGGACGCGGTCGCCGGCGCGCGGCGGCGGCTGGATGCGGTCGAACTTCTCCTTCTGCATCGAGCCGCGCAGGATCGACGTGCCGTCCTTCAGGCAGAAGTAGACGAGGCCCCAGCGGTCGGTGCGCTTGAGCTCCGACAGCTCTCCCTCGACCCAGACGTTGCCGAGCCGGGCCAGCCAGTCGGCGACGCCCTGGTTGAACCCGGCCACCGAGTAGACGGTGCGGTCGCCATAGGTCGTCGGCTCCGGCTTCGCGCTCACGCCGGAAGTCTACGGCTCGGACCTACGTGAGTATGCGTGCCGCGGTATGTGGTGTGCAGCCGTGCTCGAGGATGTCGACCGCCCTGTGCAGGTCGGCCGTGCTCTTGGCGAGGCGCTCCGCCACCCGCAGCGGATAACCCGCCTGGAGCAGCACGTGAAGCCGCCACGCCTCCACCTGCGAAGCCGCGTCGGTGCCCTCGTCGAGGACATTCGCCGGAGTCATGCGCGCCATGGTAGGAGCGCCCTCGGACGGACCAAGAAGACGCTGGTATCGTCAGCCGCGTATGTCCGAGACCCTGCGTGGCCTGTGGCTCGAGGTGCGGATCATCCCCGTGCTCCTGTGGAGCTTCTCGGCCCTCACGCTCGGAACCGCCCTCGCCGCCCGCGGGCACGATCTGCAGGTCTGGTACTACCTCGGCGCCGTCGCGCTCGGCGTGCTGATCCAGGGCCTTCTGGCCCACTCGGTGAACGAGGTGGAGGACTGGCGCTCGGGCACCGACAAGCACGCGTCGCCGCGGGTCATCTCCGGCGGCAGCAAGGTGATCGTGGCCGGGCTGCTGCAGCCGCGCGCGCTCTGGTGCGTGTTCGCAGCGGCGTTCGCGGCGACCACGGTGATCGGGCTCGCGCTCGTCGCCGCCCGCGGCCTCATCATGCTCCCGTTCGGCCTTGTCGGGGTGGCCGGGGCGATCCTCTACACGCTCCCGCCGGTGCGGGCCGCCTACCGGCCGTTCGCCGGCGAGGCGATCGCGTTCGTCTGCCTCGCCGACTGCGTCCTCGGCGCCCACCTGCTGCAGGGCCCGGCGATCGACGGCACGACGGTGGCCGCCGCGGTTGCGGTGGCGGGATACGCGGTATCCATGCTCATGGTGCACCACTACCTCGACCACGACGCCGACGCGGCCGCGAATCCGCCCAAGGTGACGTCGATCGTCCGCCTCGGCCTCGTGAACGGCCGCCGCTACGCGATCGCCTGGTGCCTGGTCGCGATGGCCGCCGCGCTGGTGGGCTCGGCGGCGCAGCCGCGGCTGCTGCCGCTCGTGTTCGGCTACGCGATCGGCCTGGTCGCGCACCTCCGCTGCCGCCCCGCAGACGTCGAGTCGGTCACGATGTGCGAGACCGTGATCATCTTCGCCGGCATCGCCTCCGCCCTGGTCGCCGCGACGCTGCTCGAGCCGCCGCTCGTGCTGACGCTGCTCGCGGCCGCCGTGCTCATCGCGTTCGAGATGCGGATGGCGGTCGCCCCGGCCCACACGCCCGCTGCATGACGCTCGAGGAGGAGCTCGAGACGGCGGTGACGGCGGCGGGCCGTCATGCCCGTCCGGGCGAGCAGCCCGTGGCGGTGATGGCGGCGGAGCCGGCGGGCACGCGCGTCTTTGTGGTCGCGCTCGCGGCCGGCGACGATCTCGGCTTCGTGGCGGTCGACGACGCGGGCGCGGCCGTGGCCGACCGCCGCCTGGTCAAGGACGCCGTCTCGCTGGCGGCGCTGGTCGAGCGGGCCGAGGAGGTGTCGGGAGCGACGGGCGCCGACGACCTGGTGGAGCAGTTCCGGGGGGCGGGGGGGTCGCTGCGTGGGGCCGGAGAGGTGGAGGCGGCCGCAGCCGCCGAGGCGGTCGCCGAAGCCGGCGCCCGCCTCGGCGCGGCCGCCGCCGGCCCGCGGGCGGCGACGCCCGTGTATCTCGACCTCCTGGCCGCGCTGGCCGGCGAGCTGGCGGCGGCGATCGAGGCGTTCGTCGTCCAGGCGGACCGGCTCGGCCAGGGCGCCGAGCAGGCATCGCCGGCCGCCCAGGCGGCCTGGACGGCGCTGGCCGCGGCCGGCCGGGCCGGCGAGCCGGGCAACTTCGCCCGGGCGATGACCGCGGCCTCGGGGGCTGTCGACGCGCTCGTCGCCGACGTGCTGGACAATTACCGGGTGGAGCTCGAGGCGTGAAGGCGTTCGACCGGCTGATCGCCGCATCGCTGCCCGCGGTGCCGCGGGTCGTCGTGCGCCGGATCGCCGACCGCTACATCGCCGGCGAGACGCTCGACGATGCCGTGGCGACCGTGCGCGAGCTGAACCGGCTCGGCGCGATGGCCACCGTCGACGTGCTCGGCGAGTTCATCTCCCGGCCCGAGGAGGCCGAGGAGACCGCGACCGAATACGAGCGGGCGCTCGACGCGATCGCCGCCGGGCAGCTCGACGCCAACGTGTCGGTGAAGCTCTCGGCGCTCGGGATCGAGATCGACCGGGAGCTCGTCGACCGCACCCTCGCCCGGGTGCTGCGCTCGGCCGAGCGGCACCGCATCTTCGTCCGCATCGACATGGAGCACAGCGCCCTCACCGAGGAGACGCTGGCCCTCTACCGCGACCTGCGCGCGGCCGGGCACGAGGACGTGGGCGTGGTGATCCAGTCCTACATGCGCCGGGCCGAGGCCGACGTGGCCGCGCTGCGCGATCTGGTGCCCAGCGTCAGGCTCGTGAAGGGCATCTACCTCGAGCCCGAGGACGTCGCCTTCCAGACGATGCCCGAGATCAACGCGAGCTACCTGCGGCTGCTCGAGCAGCTCGTCGACCAGGGCAGCTACGTCGCCATCGCCACCCACGACCGCGCCCTGCTCGACGGCGCGCTGGCGCTGATCGACCGGCGCGGTCTCGGCCGCGACCGCTACGAGTTCCAGATGCTGCTTGGCGTCGCGGAGGACGCCCGCCGCCGGCTGATCGCCGACGGCCACCACCTGCGCGTGTACGTGCCGTTCGGCCGGGCCTGGTACGCCTATTCCGTGCGCCGGCTGCAGGAGAACCCGAGCATCGCCGGCTACGTGGCCCGCGACGTCGTGCGCACGATCGTCCCGGGAATGCGATGAGCCTCGGCCGCACGCTGCGAGCCGCCGTCGCCGGTGCCTTCGCCGCCGGCGCCTGGGCCGCCGTCGAGCCCAAGCTGCGCGCGCTGACCGGCGGCTACCACTCGCAGGTGCGCCTGATCGGCGGCGTGGCCGCGCCGGACGGGGCGTGGCCCGAGGTCGGGCTCGCCGGCCATCTCGCCAACGGCGCCGCGTTCGGCGTGGCGTTCGCGTGGCTCGGCCTGGGCGGGGCGGGTCAGGGCATCCTGGCCGCCGAGGTCGAGAACACGCTCCTGTGGCCGGCCGTCGGGGTGCTCGACCAGATCCACCCGGACGTCCGCTCCGGCGTGTGGCCGCCGCTCGCCCGAAACCCGAACGCGTTCGCGCAGGAGGTGCTCGGGCACGCCCTGTTCGGGGCCGTGCTCGGCGCGCTCATCCCTCGCGGGCGCTGAGCGCCCGGCCGACGTAGGCCATCAGGTCACTCGAGACGGCGCCGCGCGACGCCCGTTCGACGCCCTCCTCGCGGTACATGCGCCCGAGCGACTCGCGAACGGCGGGGTCGCCGCCGGTGAACCCCTCGATGAGGGCGCGCCAGCGCCGCGCGATCTTCTGCATCCGCGGGGCGGCCGGATCGGTGCCCGCGGCTCGCTCCGCCTCGGCCTCGGCGATCAGGTCGGCCCAGGCCCGCTCGGCGGCGCGCATGCCCTCCGGGCCGAGCGCGTCGCGGCGCTGCGCGAGCGCCTCCTGCTGTTCCTGCGTGTAGTAGCGGTCGGACATCGCCATCGCCTCCATCGTGTCTGTGAGCTCCGTAACGGTCGGCTCGCCGAGCTTCGAGCTCGCCTCGAGCAGCCGGTGGAGCCGGGCCTGCAGCTCGGCGTCCGCGGCCATGCGCCGCTCGATCGCCTGCAGCTGGCGGGCGAGCACGTCGGCCAGGCCGACATCGTCGCGCAGCAGCCGCCCGATCTCCTCGAGCGACAGGTCGAGCGAGCGCAGCGCGAGGATCCGGTAGAGCCGGTCGACCTGGGCGAGGCCGTAGAGCCGGTAGCCGGACTCGGTGCGCGCCGTCGGCGTGAGCAGGCCGAGCGCCTCGTAGTGGCGCAGGGTGCGGACCGAGACGCGCGCCATCCCGGCGAGCTCGCCGATCCGCCACGTGTCCACCGGGCCGGTTGGATCCATGGCCCGACGATAGACCCTGACGCCGCGTCAGGGTCAAGCGCGACCTAGTGGACGGTCGGCGCCGGGCCCTTGGTCGTGCCGTGCCCGAGCTCGTCCAGCTCCGCCAGCCGCAGCTCTCCGTGGCGCCGCACCGGATGCCCCGCCGGCAGGTCGGCGATCAGGCTCTCGATGCGGACGGCGATCTGGTAGGCGAACTGCGGCGTCGCCGGCCCCCACAGGGCGTCGATATCGCGGAGAGTCGGCTCAGCCATCGGCGCGGGAGCATAGCGGTGGTAGGCGGTTGCCGGTGGGGGCTGGCGGCCGTTCGGCGGGCGGCCTCGCCGACAAATGTCACATGCTGATAGCGGAGTGTGTCGCCGCGGGCGGAGCTGCGCGCGGGCCTGCCGGAACGGGGTCTGACCGTCCGCTTGATGACGTCGCGGCGACGATTTGGGGGCGCGAGCTAGCCTCCCGCCTCATGGCAAGGACACTCTTCAAACCCGTCTCGTTCGAGCTGAGCCAGCTGCTCGGCGACATCGTTCTCGGCAAGCTGGCTCTGCCCGAGCTGCAGCGGCCGTTTGTCTGGCAGAAGTCCGAGGTGCGCGACCTGCTCGATTCGATGTACCAGGGCTTTCCGGTCGGCTACCTAATGCTCTGGAACGCCGCCGAGGTCGACGCCAAGTTCATCGGCGTCGACGGCAAGCAGCACACGCCGACCGAGTTCATCGTCGACGGGCAGCAGCGGCTGACGAGCCTCTACGCGGTCATGAAGGGCGCCGACGTCACGTTCAAGGACTTCACGACCGGGCGGATCAACCTGTCCTTCCGCCCGCGAGATGGCCGTTTCGAGGTCACGGACGCCGCCGTCGAGAAAGACCCGGAGTTCCTCGCGGACATCACGCGGCTCTGGACGGGAGAGGACTGGCAGGTGATCGACGAGTTCGTCGACCGCTTGCGTGAGTCGCGGCCGGAGGCCCTCGAAAATGGGGGAGAAAAGGCGATCAAGAACGCGCTCTTCCGCCTCAGCGGCCTGGAGGACTACCCCTTCCTCGCGGTGCAGATCGGCCATGAGGTCGACGAGGAGCGCGTCGCCGAGATCTTCCTTCGCGTGAACAGCGGTGGCACTCCGCTCACCCAGGCCGACTTCATCCTCACCCTCCTGTCGGTGTTCCGTGAATCCGACCGCCGGCGGCTCGAGCAGTTTGCCCGTGCCGCCCGACTCGTCCCGAGCGACGGCAGGCCGAGTCCGTACAACCATCTGATCACGCCTGCTCCCGATCAGCTTCTGCGCGTCGGCGTCCTGGTCGGCTTCCATCGGGGGCGGCTCCAGTCCGTGCTGGCGCTTCTGCGCGGCGCGAACCTCGACGGTGATACGACCCTGACCCAGACGGATCGGGAGGCCCAGCTCGACATCCTCACCGAAGCGATTGACGAGACCCTCGACCTGACCAGCTGGCACGAATACCTGAAGGCGTTGATCGCCGCGGGTTTCCGGCGCTCGACCGAGATCTCGTCGGTCAACAACGTCGTCCTGGTCTACGCGCTTTATCTGGTCGGCCGTCGCTACGGCCTGTCTCACACCGATCTGCGGACGCCGATCTCCCGCTATTTCTTCATGTCTGCGCTGACGGGGCGCTACACGGGGTCGTTCGAGACCCAGATCACCCAGGACGTCCAGACCTTCTCGACCGCCGAGACGGGCGCGGAGTATCTCGACCGCCTGCGTCAGGCGGTCGAGACGACGCTGACGCCGGACTACTGGACGATCACGCTCCCGAACGAGCTGGCGACCTCTGCCGCACGCAGCCCGGAGCTCTTCGCCTATGCGGCGTCCCTGTGTCTGCTCGATGCCCGCGTGCCGCCGTTCGGCAAGCAGGGCCCCGACGGCGAGCAGAAGGCATCGCTGCCGCTGCGCGATCTGTTCGATCCGGTGGTGCAGCCGAAAAAGTCCCCGATCGACCGCCACCACCTCTTTCCGCGCAAGTACCTGGAGGGCCTCGGCGTCTCGGGGATACGACGCGTGAACCAGATCGCAAACCTGTCCTATGTCGAGTGGCCGGACAACATCGAGGTGTCGGCGACCGCGCCGAAGGACTACTGGCCGGACTACGCCGATCAGTTCACGAGCGAGGACATGTTCCACCATGCCCTGCCGGAGAACTGGCACGACATGGCGTACGAGGACTTCCTCGAAGCCCGGCGCAAGCTGCTCGCGAAGGTGATCCGCGCCGGGTTCGAGACGATCGGCGGGGCGCCGACGAAGGTTCTGGTCGAACGCGAGGAAGAGGCACAACGGCGAGGGCCTGTCGATGTGTACCTCCATCCCAACCGCCCGTTCTCGAACGACCTTGCAATCCGCCGTCTTATTCGCAAGCTGCAGGGCGACGTGCTCTGGTACGAGCAGCACATGGATCGCAAGGCGCTCGAGATCCTGACTGACGAGCTGCCCGCCGAAGGGATCGTGAGCGTGCGTCTCATGTCCGGGCCGGGGAATCTCAACTCGAAGCTGAAGCGCTCGTTCGAGCGGTTCGTCCAGGAGCTCGAGAAGCGGCAGATCGACGTCCAGTGGCGCGTCCTTCCGGCGGAGAAGGCCCGAGGATTTCATGCCCGCGTGATCTGCGACGACGACGAGACGTTCGAGGTTCCACCGCTCAACTCCGTGCTGGCCGGAACGGTCGACTCGATCCGGTCCTCCGACATGCCGCTCGAGTCGTTCGAGGACGCCTGGGATGCCGACGGCGTGCCGCTGGCCGAGTATCCCGTAGCGTCGTAGTTCGCAGGCCGCCGGTGGCGGATGCCGACGGCGCCAACTGTCACATGCTGATGGCGGAGCCGGTCGCCCTGAACTCACTCGGTCGGGTCGCCTCGACCGGCACGCCGGCGCACGAACCACCACGTGAGCGCGACGACCTCGTCGACGGCGATCATGACGACGAGGATCGGGCCGCTGAAGTCGACGCAGATGATGCCGTCGTCGGCGACGCAGCTCCTGTATCCCTGCGCCGACTCGACGGCGAGCATGATCAGTCCGGCGTTCCAGAGCGCGACGAGCGTCATGCCCGCCCAGAAAACCGGGCCGGGTCGCGCCGATCCTGGGTTCCGGGTCATGTGCCGAGTGTGTCCGCGCGGGGTGGGGATCGCGTCGGGGAGACCCCTCGACAACGGCTACCATCGCCGCATGCCCGCCGTCCCTTCCGATCTGCTCGGCCCGCAGGGCGAGTTCGGTCATCGTGAGCACCTGCGCCTGGCGTGGCGCGAGTTGCGCGAGCACGAGCGCGAGGTCGCGCTGACGCGGATCGAGACGGCGATCCGCCACGTCGCCGAGGCCCACGGCGCCCCGCAGAAGTACCACCGCACGATCACCGAGGCGTGGGCGGCGTTCGTCGCGTACCACCTCGCGGAAGCCCCGGCAGTGACCTTCGACGAGTTCCTCGCGCACTTCCCCGGGCTGCTCGACGGCGGCCTCCTCACGCGCCACTTCAGCGCCGAGCTGCTGGCCACGCCGGCCGCCCGCTCGACGTGGGTCGACCCCGACCTGCGCCCCCTCCCGGCGCACATGTAGCCAGCACCTGTAGACTCGCGCTCGGTCACTGGGAGAGGGGTCTTCTGATGCACCGTCATTCTCTGCACGAGGTCCGGCCAGAGGCGTTCAACTACGTCTGGGACAACGCCATCCCGCCCGCCCTCGAGGTCGATTCCGGAGCCGATGTCGAGCTGCACGTGCGCGACGCCGGCGACGAGCAGATCGGCCGCGATTCGGGCGCCGAGGCGGTCACCGCGCTCGACTTCTCGCACGTGAACCCGGTCAGCGGGCCGGTGTTCGTGAAGGACGCGAAGCCGGGCGACGTGCTCGCGGTCGAGATCCTCGAGCTGCGGCCCGGCGACTGGGGCTGGACGGCGATCATCCCCGGCTTCGGGCTGCTCGCCGACGAGTTCCCGGATCCGTGGCTGCGCATCTCGGCCGTCGACGGCGCGGCCCGTCGTGTCCGTTTCGCCGAGGGCGTGACGCTCCCGTTCGAGCCGTTCCCGGGGACGATCGGCGTCGCCATGCCGGAGCCGGGCCGGCACTCGATCGTGCCGCCGTCCAACTTCGGCGGCAACCTCGACATCAAGCACCTGCGCGTCGGCACGACCCTGTTCCTGCCGGTCGGCGTCGACGGCGCCCTGTTCTCGGTCGGCGACACGCACGCGGCCATGGGCGACGGCGAGGTGTGCGGCACGGCCGTCGAGGCGGCGATGGACATCGTCGTGCGCCTGAGCGTCCGCCGCGACTTCTCGGTGCCCGCGCCGCAGTACTCGGTGGCCGCCGGAGAGCTCGCCCCCACCGAGGCGCACGCCTATCACGTCACGACCGGCGTCGCACCCGACCTGATGGAGGCGACGAAGGCGGCGACGCGGGCGATGATCGAGCACCTCGGCCACAACCGCGGGCTCGACCGGCAGGAGGCGTATGCGCTCTGCTCGGTCGCCTGCGACCTGCGCATCCACGAGGTTGTCGACCAGCCCAACTGGGTGGTCGGCATGTTCCTGCCGCTGGGGATCTTCGACGAGGAGGGACGATGAGCACGGTTGAGAAGGACCGCGGCCTGCGCCGCGAGCTCCGGTTCTGGGAGGCGATCGCCCTCTCGATCGGGATCATGGCGCCCACCGCCGCAATGGCCCTGAACGGCGTCGGCGTTGCCGGCAACGTGGGTCAGGCCGTCCCGCTTGCCTTCCTGATCGCGGCGATCCTCGTCTTCCTGGTCGCCTTCGGCATCATGCGCCTCGCCGGCCACTACAGCCACGCCGGCTCGGTCTACGCGTTCACCGGTGCCACCCTCGGCGCCCGGGCGGGGTTCTTCTCCGGCTGGGCGCTGCTCGGCACGTACCTCTGCTTCACGGTCGCGTCGACCGCCGAGGTCGGTCTCTTCCTGGCCCAGTTCGCGAACGGCGTCGGCATCTGGAGCGGCAGCGAATGGCTTTGGATTGCCCTCGCCGCCGCGCTCGCCGTCGGCTTCTTCGCGTACAGCGACATCAAGATCACGACCCGGACGCTGCTCTCGATCGAGGCGATCTCGGTGGCCCTGATCTCCGTCCTCATGATCGTGATCTTCGTGAAGCTCGCCACCGGCAACACGCCGGGCAACCAGGGCTTCACCGCCGACGTGTTCAAGCTCCCGAGCGGGACGACGAGCTCCGCCCTGGGCCTTGGCGTCGTGTTCGCGTTCCTCTCCTGGGGCGGGTTCGAGGGCGCCGCGGCGCTCGGCGAGGAGACGAACGAGCCGCGCCGCCAGATCCCGCGCGCGATCCGAAACGCCGTGATCGGCGCCGGCGTCTTCTACGTGCTCTGCATGCTGGCGCAGACGTGGGGCTTCGGCACCGACAAGGCCGGCGTGGCCGCGTTCGCGGGATCGAGCTCGCCGCTGGGCGACCTGGGCAAGACCTACATCGCCTCGTGGATGGGCGATCTGATCAACCTCGGCGCGGCTGTGAGCGCCTTCGCCAGCGCGCTCGGCACGGCCACCGGTGCCTCCCGCATCCTGTTCGCCATGGGCCGCGACGGCTTCGTCACTCCGCGCCTCGGCACCTCGTCCAACCGCACCGGTGCGCCCGCGTTCGCCCTCGCCACGGTCATCGTGATCGCCGCTGCCGGCCTGATCGCGATGCGCGCCTACGGCATCTCCGACGCGGTTTCGGCGTTCTTCTACCCCGGTACGATCGGCGTGCTCAGCATGATCGTGGCCTACGCCGTGACCAACGTCGGCGCCGGCCGCATGTTTCTGCGCGACAGCCGCGAGCGGCTGTGGGAGCTCGTGTTCCCGGTCGCCGCGATCATCGTGCTCGCCTACGTCTTCTACCGCAACGCCGTCGGCCAGGTGTACCCGTTCAACTGGTTCCCCTGGGTGGTCGCGGCCTGGCTGCTGGCCGGCCTCGCCATCATCATGGCCATCCCCGGCCTCGCCCAGCGGATCGGCGCGAACCTGACCGCGTCGGAGGGCATGCAGGCCGCCGAATGACGCGGATCCGCCGGGCGGTCAGTCGATCGCCCGGCGGATGAACCCCCAGATGCCGATCGCCGAGAAGGCGGCGAGCCAGAAGACGAGCGCGACGACGCACACCCACGCCCGCATGTGGGGGACGTACGGGACGAGCGCGCCGCGCATGCCCTCGCTGACGTAGGTCAGCGGGTTGAACAGGGTCACGATCTGGAACCAGCGCAGCGAGTCGAGCGTCGGCCACGGGTACTGGCTGCAGCCGGTGAAGAGCAGCGGCGTGAGCACCAGGCTGAACGCGATCGAGATCCGGTTCGGCGGGACGAGCGTCCCCATCGTGAGGCCCATCGCGGCGCCGGCGAGCGCGCCCAGGATCAGGATGACGGCGAACTCCGGCGCGCCGGCCGCCCGCCACGGCACGGAGCCGAGGATGAGGACGCCGATCGGGAACATGCAGACCGCCGCGATCAGCGCCCGCGTCGCTGCGAAGATCATCTTCTCGACGGCCACGAGGGCGGTCGGGATCGGGGCCAGCAGCCGGTCTTCGATCTCCTTCGTGAAGCTGAACTCGAGCACCAGCGGGAGCGCCGTCGACTGGAGCGACGTCAGCAGCGCCGTCAGCGCAACGATGCCGGGGAAGAGCAGGTGCGCGTAGCCGGGACGGGTGTAGCCGAGGTTCGAGAGCACCTTGCCGAACACGAACAGCATGAAGAGCGGTTGCAGGATCACCTGCGCGAGGAAGACGGGCAGCTCCCGGCCGGTGACGAAGATGTCGCGCCAGAGCACCGCCATGAACACGCCCGGGGCGCTCGTCCGCACGTCCCTGACCGCCGGCGCGCTCACCGCAGCGCCCGCCCCGTCAGGTTGATGAAGACGTCCTCGAGGCTCGGCTCGCCGATCTTCACGTCCGAGAGCGTGATCCCGAACCCGGACAGGGCGCCCGCGACCGGCGCCACCATCAGCGGCGCGTCGCCGGCGACGTAGAGGCGGATGTGGCCGTTGCTCTGCTCCAGCCGTTCCAGCCGCTCGACGCCGTCGAGCCGCTCGAGCGCCTCGACGGCCGCGTCGAGGTTGCCGTCGGCGCCGGCGAGCGCGATCTCGAGCGTCGTCTTCCCCGGCAGCCCGCGCGTCAGCGCATCGGGCCGGTCGAGGGCGAGCAGCCTGCCGTGATCCATGATCCCGACCCGCTCGGTCAGCGTCGCCGCCTCGTCCATGTCGTGCGTGGTGATCACGATCGTGGTGCCGCGGTCGCGCAGGTCGCGCACACGGTCCCACACGAAGAGCCGCGCCGCCGGGTCGAGCCCCGTGCTGGGCTCGTCCAGGAACAGCACCTGCGGGGTGTGCATCATCGCCCTGGCGATCATGATCCGCTGCGACTGGCCGCCCGAGATGTAGTCCGGCTTGTCGTCCCCGCGGTCGGTGAGGCCGAAGAGCTCGAGCAGCTCGTCGGCCCGCCGGTTGCGCTCGGCGCTCGGCACGCGGTGGTAGGCGGCGTGGAAGATCAGGTTCTGGCGGATCGAGAGCGACCGGTCGAGGTTCGTGCGCTGCGGCACCACGGCCAGCTGCGTGCGCGCACGTACCGGGTCGCGAGAGACATCGATCCCGCCGACCCGGGCGATCCCGCTGGTCAGCTTCACGCGGGTCGTCAGCACGCCGATCGTCGTCGTCTTGCCGGCGCCATTTGGCCCCAGGAGGCCGAAGACCTCGCCCCGCTCGACGGTGAAGGTGACGCCGTCCACGGCGTTCACGGGGGCCTTGGGGTAGCGCTTCTCGAGGCCCTCCACCTCGACCGCCGGCCCGTGCTCAGCCCTCACCGCCATCGCTCGTAAGGATACGCAGACGCCCGGCGTAAGCGTTCCGTAAGCTCCCCCTTGCGAGGGTTGCGGGCCGGCCCAACTACACCGATTATGCGGCGCATGTGGGGTCGTTCGGTACGGGTCGCGTCGGCGGCCGTCCTGGTCGTCGTGCTCGCGGGTTTCGCCGAGTCGGTCGCGCTCGCCGTCCCGCCTGCGCCGTCCACGCGCCTGCCGAGCGCGCCCAACTGCCCGATCTTCCCCGCGACGAACGTGTGGAACAAGCGGGTCGACGCGCTGCCGGTGGCGGCGAACTCGGCGACGATGATCAACGCGATCGGCGCGAACGTCGGCCTGCATCCGGACTTCGGCTCCTTCGCCGGCTACGGCATCCCGATCAACGTGGTCACGCGCAACCAGGTCACCCACCGGGTGCGGTTCCTCTACAAGAGCGAGTCGAACCACGTCCCCTACCCGATCCCGGCCCACCCGAAGATCGAGGCCGGGTCCGACCGCCACATGCTGATCGTGAACCGCGGCACCTGCCGGCTCTACGAGCTCTACGCCGTCCGCCACACCGCCACCGGCTGGCGCGCCGGGTCGGGCGCCGTGTGGTCGCTGACCTCGAACCACCTGCGCCCGAACGGCTGGACGAGCGCCGACGCCGCCGGCCTGCCGATCCTGCCCGGGCTCGTGCGCCACAACGAGGTCAAGGCGGGCGTGATCGACCACGCCCTGCGCTTCACCGTGCCGCACACGTGCAGCGGCCACGTCTACCCGGCCCGGCACGACGCCGGATCGGGCAGCTGCGCCAACTGGCCGCCGATGGGCCTGCGCGTGCGCCTGAGGGCGTCGTTCAGCCTGGCCGGGCTGCCGCGGCCCGTGCGGGTGATCGGCACCGCGCTCAAGCGCTACGGGATGATCGTGGCCGACAACGGCTCGCCCTGGTACATCTCCGGCTTCTCCAATCCGCTCTTCAACGACTCGGCGTTGCACCTGCTGAACCAGATCCACGGCAGCGACCTCGAGGTCGTCGACACCTCGGGCCTGCGCAACGGCTGACGCCCCGGGGACCCCCTCCGGTTGATGCTCCCGCCGCATGCAGGCACAATCCGGGGCGGGATGGGAGAGCTGGGGGCGAAGCTGCGCGGCGAGCGCGAGCGGAGGGGCATCGGCATCGACCAGGTCGAGGCCGAGACGCGCATCCGCGCCAAGTTCCTGCTCGCGCTCGAGGAGGAGCGCTTCGACGTCCTGCCCGGCCCGGCATACGTGCGGGCGTTCGTCCGCGACTACGCCGAGCAGCTCGGGCTCGATCCGCAGGAGATGGTCGCCGAGCTGAATGCCCGGCCGGAGCTCGTGCCGGACGAGGTCGTCATGGTGCCGCCGCGGCAGGTGGCCGCGGTGCCGCTGCTCG
This sequence comes from Gaiellales bacterium, assembly GCA_036273515.1. Lineage (GTDB taxonomy): Bacteria > Actinomycetota > Thermoleophilia > Gaiellales > JAICJC01 > JAICJC01. The sequence goes on along the minus strand of DASUHM010000050.1, from coordinate 73,247 downwards.
ACCGGCGGGCGCGCATCGTCGTCTGGACTGCGGCTGCGGTCGTCATGGCGCTCGTCGCCGCGGCGGCCATCGCCTTCCTGGCCCTGCGCGGCTCCTCGTCCGGCGCTCCGGCCGCTCCGCCCGCCGGGAAGACCGGCACGACGGCCCCGGCCGGGCAGACCACGACGCCGCCGACGACGACCGCGACCGGCGTCACGACGACCGCACCGCCGGCCGGCCCGGCGCCGCTCGTGCTGGGTGCGACCGGCGGCAACGTGTGGCTCGACGTGCGGGCCGGATCGGCCACCGGCAAGGTGCTCTTCCAGAGCACGCTCGCGAACGGGCAGCGCCTGCGCTTCGCCCGGCATCGGCTGTGGGTGCGGGTCGGAGCGCCCTGGAACCTGACCCTGGCCGCGGCCGGAAAGCGCCTGCCGATGCCGCTGCAGACGACCGGCGACATGCTCGTCACGGCCGCCGGCGCTCGCGTCACCGCCTGACACACCGCTGTCTCGCGACCATCTAGTGTGCGGCCGTGCGACGCCCCGACCGGGCCGACGGCATGCTGGTGCTGGCCAACGTGCTGTGGAGCCTGAACTACGCCACCACCAAGTACGCATTCGAGCGCTGGAACCCGCTTGCCTTCTCGGGCCTGCGCTTCGCGCTCGCGGGGATCGGGATGGCGCTCATCGTCGGCGTCCGCGAGCGCGGGCTCGGCGTCGCGCGCCGCGACGTCCCGCTCGTCGTGCTGGCCGGCGCGACCGGCATCTTCCTGAACCAGCTGACGTTCAACTACGCGCTCGACTACACGGCCGCGGCGAACGTCGCCCTGATCCTGGGCGCGGCGCCGGCGTTCACCGCGGCGTTCTCGGTCGCCCTCGGGCACGAGCGGGTGCGGCCCGTGCACTGGGTCGCGCTCGGCGTCTCGCTGGCGGGGGTCGCGCTGGTCGTCCAGGGCGGCGCGGGGGTGGAGGGCTTCAGCCTCAAGGGCGACCTCCTCGCCATCGGCGCGGCGCTCACCTGGGCGGCCTACTCGGTGATGATGCGGCCGCTGTTCGGCAAATACAGCGCGATGCGGCTCTCGACGCTCATGATCATCGTCGGTGCGGTGCTGATGGCGCCGATCTCGATCCACCAGCTCGGCCAGCAGGACTTCGGCAGCCTGGGAGCGCTGCGCTGGGGGGCGCTCGTGTACTCGACGATCTTTCCGCTGATCGTCACGAACGTCCTCTACTTCACCGCGCTCCCGCGCGTGGGCGCGGCCCGGGCGACGCTCTTCATGTACCTGCAGCCGTTCCTCGGCGCGCTGTTCGCGGCGCTGCTCCTGGGGGAGGAGATCGGCGCGCTCCAGATCGCCGGCGGCGCGGTCATCGTCGGCGGCGTCGCCCTGGGCCGGACCGCGAGCGCGCGGCGCAGCCGCGAGCCGACCATCCTCGACCTCGAGCCGCCGGCCGAACCGTCCTAGCGCGGCGCCCGGCGGCCGGCGAGCGCGACCGCCATGCCGATGCCGAGCGCCCACGCCCCGGCGTTCACGAGCGCGAGCACGAGCCAGAGCGGCGTCGTCATCACGCCGTTGCCCTCCGGGCTCGCCACCACCGGGCCGGAGGCCTGGTAGGCGACGAGGGCGGCGAAGGCGAGCGCCCCGGCCCCCAGCAGGGGAGCGGCCGGCCGCTGCGACCGGATCGCCAGGAGCCCCGCCAGGAGGCCGAGCACGAGCGCGGGGTAGCCGGACACGACCGCCATGCCGAAAGCGTAAGCTCTCTCCCGTGGCAGCGCCAGCCGTGACCGCGATCCCCGACCGCCAGCTGCTGGCCCGGCTTCACGCGGCCGAGCGCCAGCAGATGGACAACCTGTGCGGCTGCTTCTGGGGCAGCCTGCTGCTGCGCGCCGCCGGCATCGACGCCGACCAGGAGGCGGTCGCGCTCGAGGCGGGCGCGATCCTGCCCGGCGGCGACCCCCGGACGCACGTCGCGCCGGGCGCGACGCCGAGGAACGACTACCGCGTCGAGCTGCCGATGGCCGCCGACCCCGAGACCGCGGGCACCGCGGCGCCCGCCCTGGCCGGCGCGATCCGGCGGCTCTCGGGCGGGACGCTCGAGCCGATCGAGGTCGGCGGGCCGTGGACGGGGGACACCGTCACGGCCGTGATGGACATCGCCGGGCCGGCGGCCGTGCTGATCGCGAACCTGCGCACCGCCCTCTTCTGGGGCGCACGGCCCGACCCCGCGGTGATCCTGAACCACCTGGCCGGCGCCGAGCCGGAGCCGCCTCCGGCCGACTGGGACGCCGGCCATTTCGTCGAGCTTGCGACCATCGTGCGCGGGCCGGCCGGCGCGCTCGTCGTCGTGCGCGACACCTACCAGGAGCTCGGCCTGGCCGGCCACCACCTGCAGCCGCCCGAGCGCGTGGCCGCGGCGCTCCGCCGTGACGACGGGCGCGAGGGCGGCATCCTCGCCGTCTGCGCCGGCGCCGCCGCGGACGATCTGCGCGACCGGCTGGGCGGTGCGGGCCTCGACCTGCGCGGCTGGGACAACGGCACACCGGCCGCGGCCCAGGGCTGACGGGGATCCGGATGCGCGCGATCGTCATCGAGCGGAACGGCGGTCCCGAGGTGCTCGAGCCGCGCGACCGGCCGGAGCCCGAGCCCGGGCCGGGCGAGCTGCTGGTCGCCCTCGAGGCGGCCGGCGTGAACTTCCGCGACGTCTACGAGCGCCGCGGCGGCTACGGCACGCCGCCGCCGCTCGTGGCCGGGGCGGAGGGCGCCGGCACCGTCGTCGCGACCGGGCCGGGGGTGACCGGGCTCGGGCCGGGCGAGCGGGTGGCCTGGACGAGCGCCACCGGGAGCTATGCGGAGCGGGTGATCGTGAAAGCCGACCGGGCCGTCCCGGTGCCCGCCGAGACGAGCTCCGAGCTCGCCGCCGCCGTGCTGCTCCAGGGCATGACGGCCCACTACCTGGCCACGTCGACCTACCCGATCCGGCGCGGCGACACGGTGCTCGTGCACGCGGCCGCGGGCGGCGTCGGCCTCCTGCTGACCCAGATCGCCAAGCTGCGCGGCGCCCGCGTGATCGCGACGGCATCGACCGAGGAGAAGCGCGCGCTGGCACGCGAGCACGGCGCCGACGAGGCGATCGCCTACGCCGGGTTCGCCGAGGAGGTGGGGCGGCTGACCGGCGGGGCCGGCGTCCACGCCGTCTACGACGGGGTGGGGAGGGACACCTTCGACGCCGGCCTCGACGCGCTGCGCCCGCGCGGCACGATGGCGCTCTACGGCTACGCCAGCGGCGAGCCCGAGCCGCTCGTGCTCGACCGGCTCGGCGGCGGCCGGTCGCTCTTCGTCACCCGGCCGACGCTGCCGGCGTACACCGCCGGCCGCGACGACCTGCTGGCGCGCGCCGAGCAGGTGCTCGAGTGGGCGGGGACCGGCAAGCTGCGCGTCCTGATCGGCGGCCGCTACCCGCTCGACGAGGCCAGTCGCGCGCACGAGGATCTCGAGTCGCGGAAGACCCGCGGGAAGCTGCTGCTCATCCCGCCGGCTGCAGCGCCCGCATGACCCACACGGCGAGGACGCGCGCGCACTGCGCGACGTCCTCGAGGGGGACACGCTCGTCGATCGAGTGGGCGTACTCGGGGTCGCCCGGGCCGTAGAGCACGGTCGGCGTCGCGCCGTGGTCGATCAGGAGGCGCGCGTCGGAGCCGTACGGCACGCCGACGAACGGCGGCAGCCGCCCGCGCACGTCGCGGGCCGCCTCGCCCAGCGCCCAGGGCAGCGGGTGATCCGACGGCACGGCGGCGGCGGCGAAGCGCCCGCCGGTGATCTGCACCTCGACCGGATGGTCGCGCAGCCACTCGTCGCCCGCACAGGCCGCGGCGACGACCGCGCGCAGCTCCTCCTCGGCCTCGGCGGTGGTCTGGCCGACGCGGACGCCGAAGCGGCCCTCGGCCACGAGCCGCTCGGGCACCGTCGATGACCAGTCGCCCGCGCTGACGCGCCCGATCGACGTCGGGTAGGGCAGGCCCAGGTCGCGCATCGACTGCATCCGCTCGGCGGCGTTTCGCTCCTCCTCGTTGCGGGCCAGCGCCGCCATGACCGGGACGAGCTTCTCGAGCGCCGAGACGCCCCGGCGGCGGAACGCAGCGTGGGCCGGGCGGCCGGTGACGGTGAGCGTGAAGGTGATGGCGCCGCCCTGCGCGGTGACGATCTCGAGCCGGGTCGGCTCGGTGATGACGGCCCAGTCGCCCGTGCAGCCGGCCCGGATGGCGGCGAGCATGCCAGCGCCGCCGTCCTCCTCGCCGGGCACGGTCACGAGCATCGCCTCGCCGCCGAGATCGACCTCCGCCTCGACGATCGCCCGCAGCGCGGCCAGGCCGGCGACGACGCCCGCCTTCATGTCGCATGCGCCGCGGCCGAAGAGCACGCCGTCGTCGATGCGGGGCTGGAACGGCGGCGAGGTCCACGCCATCTCGTCCCCGGCGCCGACGACGTCGATGTGCCCGGCGATCAGCACGCGGCGGCCGGCGGCGTCGCCGGTGACGCGCCCCGACACGACCGGATGCGAGTCGCGCGCGACCTCGACGCCGGGGAAGTCCGGGTCGGCCGCCAGCTCGATCGCGGGGGTGTCCACGCGCTCGACGTCCAGGCCGGCCGTCGTCATCCGCAGGGCGACCTCGGTCTGCACCTCGCCCTCGTCGCCGGTGAGGCTGGGGATCGCGACCAGCGCCGCCAGGTCGTCGGCGACGCGATCGCGGTCGACCCGGGCGACGACGGCCAGCTCGGCCGGGGTCAGGTTCTTCATCCGCGCAGGAGCGGGCGGGTGATGCAGGTCGGCCCGCCCGTGCCGTTGATGCAGACCTCGGTGCCCGGGAACGTGTGCACCTCGCAGCCGCGGTCGAGCAGCGCCCGCTGGGTGACCGGGTTGCCCTCGACCATGACGACCACGCCCGGCCGCACGGCCAGGATGTTGCACCCCTGGGTGGCCAGCTCCTCCTCCGGCACGGGGACGAGGTCGACGCCGAGATCGCCGAGCAGCTCGTAGAGGCCGACCGGGAGCTGCGGCAGGAAGACGGCGGCCAGGTCGTCGGCGACCGGCGAGACGACCGAGAGCAGGTGCAGGCACTCCGCGGGGCCGTTCGCGTAGGGGACGTCGAAGACGTGCACCTCGCCGCCGACGAGCTCTGTCAGGCGGCGGGCGCCGGCCGAATTCGTGCGCAGCGAGCGGCCGATGCAGAAGACGTCGGGCCGCAGCCAGAAGGTGTCGCCGCCGTCGGCCGTCTCCGGCTCCTCGAGCCGGCCGACGATGGGCATGTCGTGCGCCTCGGCCCAGTCGGCGAGGGCCGATCCCTCCCGCTCGCGGTTGGGCTTGCCCGACCGCAGCGCGATCATCCCGCGGTCGGTGACGAGGGCAGGGTCGTAGGTGTAGACGAGGTCGGGGCTGGCCGTCTCGGTCTCGAGCTCGTGGACGGCGACGCCGAGCCCGGTCAGGATCGCGCAGAAGGCGTCGTGCTGGCGCTGCGCCTCGGTCAGGTCGACGGGGTGCAGGTACCCGAACGCCGGGTTCTCATGGGCGCGCCCGAACGCGGCCCCCGGGCGCTTCACGAGCACCTCGCGGAGCGGCGCGGTCATGCTCTGGGCGCCGAAGCGGCGCGTGCTGGGTGCGGCGATGTCAGGCATGCGGCAAGCGTAGATGATCCCGCGTCCAGATCCCGCGTCTAGACTCTGCGCCGTGTCGGAGGAACACGATTACCGGGCCGAGTACAACGAGGCCGTGCGGCGCGCGATCGCCGGCGACGTCGGCGTCTACCGCGACTTCGACCGGCACCGTCAGGAAACCGTGTGGCGGCTGCTCTCGAGCGATCGCCAGGCGCTGCTGCGCTTCTGCCAGCGCCAGGGCATCTCGGTGGGCAGGATGGAGACGATGCAGACGCTGAAGAGCCCGAAGCCGCTGCTGCAGCTGATCGCCCATGGCCACGACGCCGACACCGTCGCCCGCTGGATGCGGCGCGGATGACCTGGCTGGTCGTCGTCGACTTCGACGGCACCATCACCGAGCGCGACACCCAGGACGACCTCCTCGAGAAGTACGCGCCCGAGGCGTACGTGGAGGCCGAGCGGGGGCTGTCCGCGGGCCGGCTGACGCTGCGCGAGTGCATGGAGCTCGAGTTCGCGCCGGTGCGCGGCGACCACGACGCGATCGTCGCCGAGACCGTCGCCGCGGCGCGGGTGCGCCCGGGCTTCGGCGAGTTCGTCGAGGCGATGGAGGCGGCCGGAAACCGCCTGGTGGTCGTCTCGGGCGGGTTCGAGTCGGTGATCCGGCCGGTGCTCGAGCGGGCCGGCGCCGGGCACCTGGAGGTGATCTCGCACGAGTTCCGGATCACGCCGGAGGGGACGACGATCGACTTCATGGCCGACGCCGACTGCGACGTCTGCGGCGAGGAGTGCAAGCGCGGCGTGGTCGCCTCGATGCGCGACGGCCTGCCGGTCGCCTACATCGGCGACGGCTACTCCGACCGCTGCGCGGCGATCGCCGCCGACCGCCGCTTCGCCCGCCGCCACCTGGCCCGGGATCTCGACGAGATGGGGCTGGACTACACCCCGTTCGACGACTTCCACACGGTCCGCGAGGCGCTGCTCGCCGGCTGACGCGCGGGCGCACCAGACGGGGTCAGACCCCTTCTGGTGCGTATGCTCGGCCGGTGGAGCCCGTCGTCTGTCTGATCACCGGCCCGATGGCGGCCGGGAAGACCGACCTCACGCCGAGCACGTCCGCTTCCGAGACCACCTCCGCGAGCACCCGGAAGTGGCAGAGGCGTATGCCGCATGCAAGCGCGACCTCGCGGCCCGCCATGGCACGGACCGCCTCGCGTACACCGAGGCGAAGACCGCCTTCATCGCCGCGGCGCTGCGCGCGGCGGACCCGCCAGAAGGGGTCTGCCCCTCCTGGCGGGTTGCCGGGTGTGCGTCGGTCAGTCGCCGCTGCCGGCCAGGCCGGCTTCGATCTGCTCGAGCTCCTCCTCCGAGCCCATGCGCACCGGGCCCTTGAACCACTTCTTGGCGGAGATGACCCACCATCCACCGAAGAACAGGAAGGCGCCGCCCACCGTCAGCGGTGCGTAGTTCACGTCGACCCAGTTCACGTCGAGCAGGTAGTGGTTGCCCGACGCCTTCCCCGGGATGCCGTCCGGGAAGAGCGGCAGCAGGAACAGGATGCAGATCAGCGCGATCCAGATGATCGCCAGCGGGTCGATCCACTTGTACTTGTTCCCGAGGTGCCAGGCGCCGCGCTCGAACGACTCGCCCTTGCGGTAGCGCAGGATGACCGGGAGGACGAACGCGATGTAGAGGCCGATCACGGCGATCGAGGTGCCGACCGCGTAGCCGACGATCGGGTTCTTGAGCGTCGGCAGCATCAGCGCCCACGACAGGAAGCAGATCGCCCAGATCGAGTTCACCGGAACGCGTTCCTTGGCCGACACCTTGCGCCACCACTGGTGGCCCGGGATGGCCCGGTCACGCGAGAACGCGAACATCATCCGCGACGCCGAGGTGACCGACGCGAGACCGCAGAAGAACTGGGCCACGCAGGCGATCAGGAGCAGGAACTCGGCCCACTTGTTGCTCATCGCGTTCTGCCAGATGTACTGCACCGCGAACGTGTACTGGAGTGCCGTGTTCGACACCGGGCCCGGGATCGCGAACGTGACCGCGACCAGCAGGATGAACCCGAAGATGACCGACACGACGACCGACATGACCATGCCGATGGCGGCGGTCCGCGACGCGTTGCGCGTCTCCTCGCTCATGTGGGCCGACGCGTCGTACCCCGTGATCGTGTACTGGGCCATGAGCAAGCCCAGGCCGAAGACGATCCAGAACACCGGGTTGGAGAACCCGTGCCCCTGGAAACCGGAGAAGTTCTCCGTGTCGGTGAACACGAAGCTCAGCGACTTGTGGTGGTCGGGGATCGCAATGAGGACGACCACGATCACGAGCACCCCGCCCATGTGCCACCAGGCGGAGATGTTGTTGATCATCGCCAGCATCCGTGGCAGGAACGTGTTGATCAGGCCGTGCAGCGCAACGATCACCGTATAGGTCAGGAACACGTGCCCCTTGCTCAGCGTGTAGCCGAACCACAGGTTCATCAGCGACGAGATGAACGTCGCCGCGCCGAAGTCGATCGCCGCCGTGACGGCGATCTGGCCGACGAGGTTGAACCAGCCGGTGAACCAGCCCCAGGCGGGGCTGCCGAGGCGCGACGACCAGTAGTACAGGCCGCCCGCGGTCGGGTAGGTCGAGGCGATCTCGCCCATCGCCAGCGAGACGATGATGCAGAAGCCGCCGACGATCAGCCAGCCCCAGGTCACGGCGACCGGCCCGCCCCAGCCGATCGCGATGTAGTACGACGTGAGGCAGCCGGCCAGGATGGAGATGATGGTGAACGAGATTGCGAAGTTGGAGAACCCGCCCCATCCGCGCAGGAGCTCCTGGGCGTATCCGAGCCGATGCAGGGTTTGCTCGTCCTCGGACAGGTGCTCGAGCCCGGTGGGCGCCCCTCCGCCGCCGGCTCCGGGATCAACGCTCATTCGCCCTCCTTTCGGGGGTCGCTTGTCGTGCCCGACACTAGACCGTCGATCGGTCGGAGTAAAGAGCCCTCGCAGGCGCTGGTCTAGACCAGCTCAGGCGGCGCTGCGGGCGCGCGTGGCGGCGATCTCGGCGAAGCGCTCGGCCATGCCGCGGCCGATCTTCTCGTGCCGGCTCAAGTGGCGCTCGAGCTCCTCCATGTAGCGCTCCTGGGAGTACCCGGCCGCCGCCAGGTCCTCGCCGCCCCAGCGTGCCCAGGCGAGCAGGATGTCGCGCGTGACCTCGATGTGGAACTGCGTGCCCCAGGCGGCCTCGCCCAGCCGGAACGCCTGCAGGCAGGTGCTGTTGCGGCCGAGCTCGACGGCGCCGGGCGGGAGCTCGCACGCATAGCGGTGCCACTGCATCGCCATGAACGAGCCGGGCACGTCGGCCAGCACCGGGTCGGCCGAGGCGGCGGCGTTCGTCTGCACCTCCACCCACCCGACCTCGGACGGCTCGCAGCGGTAGACGTTCCCGCCGGCCGCCTTCGTCAGCAGCTGCGCGCCGAGGCAGAGGCCGATCACGGGCACCTCGTCGCGCAGCGCCCCGCGGAGCAGCTCGATCTGCGGGTCGATCCAGGTGTAGACGTCGGTCTCGTGCGTGTTCGCCGTCCCGCCGCAGGAGATGACGGCGTCGTAGCCGGCCAGCGTGTCGGGCAGCGGGGTCTGGGCGATGTCGACGGAGTCGATCACGAACCCGCGGCTCTCGAGCGGCGGCAGGAAGAGGCCGCCGGGGCCGCTCGGCTCGTTCACGATGTGGAGGGCGCGCAGGCTCATCCGCCCTCGACGATCTTCGCGGCCTCGCGATAGGCGGCCTGCTCGCGCCGGATCAGGTCGGGGTTCGTGCCGCGGGCGTGGGCCAGCTCGAGCGTCAGCAGCTGCAGTGGGACAGCCGCGCCGAGCAGGGCGGCCGCGGCGGCGGGCAGATCGTCGGCCTCGGGCACGATCAGGACGCCCGCCGGGGCGAGGTCGGCCAGGCCGGGATCGGTCGTGATCAGGGCGCAGGCGATGCCGATCCGGGCGCAGGCCGCAAGGGCCGTCTTGGCGCGCTCCGTGCGCGCCTCGCGGGAGCGGCGGTCGCACAGGACGATGACGACGCCGGTGGCCTCGTCGGTGGCGGGCAGGTGGCCGTGGAGCAGCGTCTCGAGGTTGCGCATCGAGGTCGGCAGGTGGCACGCCTCCTCGATCTTCAGGGTCAGCTCACGGGCGCTCGTGCGGTCGGCGCCGCTGCCGGCGATGAGGAGCCGGGAGCAGCCGTGCAGGCGCTCGGCGGCGGCCTTCGCGTCCGCGCCGGTCCCCAGGCCCGCGGCGACGAGCCGGCCGGCGGCCGCGGCGTCGGCCCCGCCCCCGGAGGCGGCCGCCGCCAGGGCGTAGCCGGCCGAGAGCGGGGAGATGTAGCCGACCGTGTGGCACCACGAGCGGTCGACCTCGGGCGTCGCCAGCACGGCGTCGGCGTGCCGGGTCGACTCCGAATCGGGCCGGGCGGTGATGAGCCCGGTGGCCGAGCCGTTCGCGCGCGCCGCCGTCAGCGCCTGGATGGTCGCCCAGGTGCCGCCCTCGTGGGAGACGCCGATGACGGTGCCGCCGGTCTGCGGCTCGAGTGCGGCCTCGAGGCCGTCGCGTGTGAGCGCGGAGACCCCGGCCTCGCGCAGCATCTCGGCGACGCCCAGCGACCCGTGCTCGCTCGTCCCGCAGCCGACGATCGCCAGCGGCCCGGCGCCCTTGCAGAGCAGCGCGAGGGCGGAGGGATCGCACGAGCCGACGATGCGCTCGACGAGCGCCGGCTCGCTCTCGATCATCTCCTCCATCACCCACGGCGGCTGCTCGCGCAGCTCGGGGAAGTGGGCGGGGTCGTACCAGGCGTCCGTCATGCTGCGGTCCCTTCGTCGGCGCGGGCGGGCTCGAGCCGTCCGCCCAGGTGCTCGGCCAGGAACTCCTCGGCGGCCGCATGGAACGCCAGGTTGTTCTCGGGCTTTCGGAATCCGTGGCCCTCGTCCTCGAACACGAGGTAGCGGTGGGGGATGCCGCGCTCGGTCATCGCCGCCACGATCTGCTCGGACTCCTCCTTCTTCACGCGCGGGTCGTTCGCGCCCTGCGCGATCAGCATCGGGATGCGGATGGCGTCGACCCGCGAGAGCGGCGAGCGCGACCAGAGGAAGTCGGGCTCGGTCTCGGGGTTCCCGACCCGCCGGTGGAACTGGGCCACGAGCGGCGCCCAGTAGGGCGGGATGCTGCGGATCAGGGTGCGCAGGTCGGACGGGCCGACGACGTCGATCGCGCACGTGAAGATGTCCGGCGTGAACGTGGCGCCGACCAGCGCGGCGTAGCCGCCGTAGGAGCCGCCGTAGATCGCGATCCGGTCGGGGTCGGCGTAGCCCTGCGCGACCACCCAGGCGACGGCGTCGAGCAGGTCGTCGTGCATGCGCGCGGCCCACTCGCGGTCGCCGGCGTTCAGGAAGTCCTTGCCGTAGCCGGTCGAGCCGCGGTAGTTCACCTGCACGCACAGGTAGCCGCGGTTCGCGAGCCACTGCGGGTCGGGGCTGAAGCCCCACTCGTCGCGCGCCCAGGGCCCGCCGTGCACGAAGAGCACGGTCGCCTCTTGCGCGCGGTCGGAGCCGGGCGGGAAGGTCAGGTAGCCGTGCACGTCGAGGCCGTCGCGCGAGGTGAACGAGAACGGCTCCATCGGTGCCAGCGTGTAGCTCGCGAGCGACGGCTTGTGGGCGAAGAGGAAGGTGCCCTCGCCGGTCGTGCGGTCGAACGCGTAGTAGGCGACGGGGCCGTCGTCGGCGGTGAACCCGAGGATCCAGATCCGGTCGGCGTGGTCGCGGCCGTTGAAGTGCAGGTCGCCCGGGTGCAGCTTGCGCATCGCCTCGACGTCGGGGCGCAGCGACTCGTCGAGCACGACGTGATCGGCCCGTTCGCGCGTGAACGTGACCACCTGCACCTCGTGCGTGGCCGGGTCGACCTCGACGTCGGACACGTCGTAGATCGGGTCCTCGGCCAGCACCTCGAAGGCGCCGGTCTCGACGTCCATGCGCAGGAGCCGGGCCGCGTTCACGCCCTTGGACGTCACCAGGTAGATCGCCGTGCCGTCGCGCGTGAAGCCGATGACGTCGGTCGTGAGCGCGTCCTCGGCGCCCACGGCGAGCAGGATGCGGTAGTCGCCCGTCGCCGGGTCGCCGACCCGGATCTCGACGCCGCCGTCGGGCAGGAAGGCGATCCCGCCGCGGACGTTCAGCTTCCGGTCGATCAGCCAGCTGACGAAGCCCGGATTCTTCGCGGCGAGCGCCAGCGAGCCGTCGCGGACGTCGAGCAGGTAGGCGTCGTGCAGCTCCGGGTTGTCGCGGTTGAGGCCCACCATGATCAGGTGCGGCTGCTCGCGATCGCCGGCCAGGATGCGGGCCTGGATGCCGTCGAACGGCGTCACGTCGACGTCGGTGCCCTCGTCCGGATCGACCAGGTGCAGGTGCCAGTTCTCGTCGCCGCCCGTGTCCTGCGGATAGACGATGTGGTGGTTGTCCATGCACCACGCAAAGGCGCGCACGCCGCGCTCGCGGTCGTTCGAGACCTGCTTCGCGTCCTCGCCGCCGAGCTCCCCGACGAACACGTTCAGGATCCCGTCCGCCGGAGCGACGTGGGCCAGCCGTTTGCCGTCGGGCGACACCGCCGGAGCGAGCCGCTCCGGGTTCCCGAACAGGACGTCGCGAGGGATCAGATCGACCATCTGGCGGCGATTGTATCCATGCGCCGTCGTCGGCCGGCGCCCATAGTATGCGCCCATGGATGCGCGCCCGATCGGGATGTTCGACTCCGGCGTCGGCGGCCTGACGGTGCTCCACGAGTGCCTGGTGACCCTGCCGCACGAGGACTTCGTGTACTTCGGCGACTCCTCGCCCGACCGCTTCCCGTACGGCCCCAAGCCCGCGGCGACGATCCGCCGCTTCGCCCACGAGATCGCCACCCACCTGGCGGAGCTCGACACGAAGCTCGTGGTCGTCGCGTGCAACGCGGCGACATCTGCGGCGCTGCCAGAGCTGCAGCGCGAGTTCGCCGTGCCGCTGATCGGCGTGATCACGCCCGAGGCCCGCGCGGCCGTGCAGGTGACCCGCAACCGCCGCGTCGGCGTGATGGCGACCCAGGCGACGGTCACGAGCGGCCGCTACCCGGCGGCGGTGCACGCGCTCGACGCGGGGATCGACGTGACGCAGGTGGCCTGCCCCGAGCTCGTGCCGCTCATCCAGAGCGGCGACACCCACGGCCACGACCTGCACGAGGCGGCCAAGACCTACGCCGCGCCGCTGAAGCTGGCCGGCGCCGACACCGTCATCCTCGGCTGCACCCACTACCCGCTCATCCGCCAGATGCTGCAGCGCATCTTCGGCCGCGACGTCACGCTGATCACGTCGGCAGAGGAGATCGCGCGCGAGGTGGCCGAGACGATCGCCCGCCGCGGCGTCGGCAACGACCCGGACCGCGAGGGCGACTACCGCTTCCTCTGCACCGGCGACCCGACGGCGTTCCGCGACGTGGCCGGCCGGTTCCTGCAGCTGCCGCTGACCGAGGTCGAGCGCGTCGACGCCGACACGCTGCGGGTGGCCGCATGAGCCGCGGCGACGGCCGCGCGGCCGACGAGCTGCGCCCGGTCGAGATCGAGCTCGACTTCATCCCGTCGGCGTCGGGCTCCGCGCTCTTCAAGATCGGCTCGACCCGGCTGATCTGCACCGCGATGGTCGAGGAGTCCGTGCCGCCGTGGATGCGCGGGCGCGGCACCGGCTGGGTCACCTCCGAGTACGGCATGCTGCCCGGGTCGACGTCGGAGCGGAAGTCGCGCGACTCGAGCCGCGGCCGTGTCGACGGCCGCACGGTCGAGATCCAGCGCCTGGTGGGTCGCTCGCTGCGCTCCGTCGTCGACTTCAAGGCGCTCGGCGAGCGCACGGCGTGGATCGACTGCGACGTGATCCAGGCCGACGGCGGCACCCGCTGCGCGGCCATCTGCGGCGGCTACGTGGCCCTGCACGTGGCGCTCTCGCGGCTCGTCGGCAAGGGCGCGCTCGAGCGCGTGCCGCTGCGCGACTCGGTCGCGGCCGTGTCGGTCGGGATCGTCGACGGCGAGCCGCTGCTCGACCTGCCCTACGCGGAGGACAGCCGCGCCGAGGTGGACATGAACGTCGTCATGACGGGCTCGGGCGAGCTGATCGAGGTGCAGGCGACGGCCGAGCGGACGCCGTTCGGGCGGGCGTCGCTCGACCGCCTGCTCGAACTGGCCGCCGGCGGCATCGAGACGATCGGCCGCGACCAGGCCCGGGTGCTGCGGGAGGCGTGAGCGGCCGCAGGATCGTGCTCGCGTCGGGGAACGCGCACAAGGCCGTCGAGCTCGCGCGGGTGCTGCCGGGCTGGGACGTGCAGGCGTTCGGCGGCGAGCTGCCCGAGGAGACCGGCGACACGTTCGTCGCGAACGCGCTCCTGAAGGCGCGGCACGTGTTCGCGGCAACCGGCGGCGGCGACTGGGTGCTGGCCGACGACTCGGGCATCGAGGCGGCCGCGCTCGGCGGGGTGCCCGGCGTGCGCTCGGCCCGCTACGCCGGCGAGGACGCGACCGACGAGCAGAACCTGGCGAAGCTCCTGGCGGCGCTCCATGGGCAAGAAGACCGCCGCGTCCGCTACGTCGCCGAGCTGGTCGCGATCGCCCCCGGCGGCGCGGAGCTCCACGCCCGCGGCGAGCTGACCGGGACGCTTGCCGAGGCCCCGCGCGGGAGCGGCGGCTTCGGCTACGACCCGGCGTTCGTGCCGGACGGCGAGACGCGCACGGTCGCCGAGATGTCCCCCGAGGAGAAGGACGCGATGTCGCACCGCGCCCGCGCCGCCGCGGCCCTGCGCCCGAAGCTCCCTGAATAGACGGGTCAGGCCCGTTTGTTCACGGCGATTTCCGTTGCACTTTCGGGAGGAGTGCGGCTATCGTGGTCGGGATGACGTGTCGCTCCCACGAGACGAAGGTCATGGTCCCGGCGTACCCCGCCGGGCCGGGGCGTCGCGCGCACTAGATCGATCTCGCATCATCTCTGCACCGCCGCCGCCCCGGACACCCACCGGGGCTTTTTGTTGGACCGACCCATGCTTGCCATCTCGACCACCGAGCTCTCCAAGGAATTCACCGCCGGCCGCGGCCGCGACCGCCGCCGCGTCGAGGCCGTGCGCGACATCACCTTCACCGTGGAGCGAGGCGAGCGGCTGGCCTACATCGGCCCGAACGGCGCCGGCAAGTCGACGTCGATCAAGATGCTCACGGGCATCCTGCACCCGACTCGCGGCGAGGCGACGGTGCTCGGCCTCGTGCCGTGGACCCAGCGTCGCGACCTCGCCCGCCGCATCGGCACGCTCTTTGGCCAGCGCTCCCAGCTCTGGTTCGAGCTCACCACCCGGCAGACGCTGCACCTGCTCGCGCGGATCTACCGGCTCGACCCCGACGATGCCCGCCGCCGCACCGACGAGCTGGCGGAGCTGCTCGACGCCACCGACCTGATCGACCAGCCGGTGCGCTCGCTCTCGCTCGGCCAGCGAATGCGCTGCGAGCTCGCCGCGACGGTGCTGCACGGGCCCGAGGTGCTCTTTCTCGACGAGCCCACGATCGGACTCGACCTGATCGCCAAGCAGCGCTTCCGCGAGATGGTGGTGCGCCTGAACGAGGAGCACGGCACCACCGTCTTTCTCACCTCGCACGACGTGGCCGACATCGAGCACGTGGCCGACCGGGTCGTCGTGATCAACCACGGCACGATCATCTACGACGACCAGGTGGGCCGGATGCGGCGCTCGCTGCTGCAGACGAAGCTGCTCGAGGTGCGCTTCGAGGAGGCGCCGGACGGGCTCGAGATCGACGGCGTGCAGGTGACCTCGGAGTCCGACACGGTCTACGGCCTGGTGGTGGACACCCGCCGCCTGTCGGTGCGCGAGGTGCTCGACGAGCTGCTCGACAGCTATGCGATCGCAGACATCTCCGTGGTCGATCCGCCGCTCGAGCAGGTCATCTCGGAGATCTACGAGGGGCGGACGTGAGCGCCCTCCTCGCCCAGCTGCACCTCTCGGCCCGGCGGACGATGCGCCAGCGCGGCGAGCTGGCCGTGCGGGTGACGTTCTACGCGCTCATCCTGGTCATCTTCTCGGCCCTGTGGTCGGCGGCGACGAAGGCCAACGGCGGCTCGATCTCGGGCTACACCGCCCACTCGCTGCTCTGGTACGTGGCCGCGGCCGAGGGCTCGGTGATCGCCACCAAGCCGCGGATGATCGAGACCATCGGCTGGGACATATCCTCCGGCGCCATCGTGACCGAGATGCTGCGGCCGGCCTCCGTCGTCGGGCTGCGGCTGGCGGCCGAGCTGGGCGAGGCGCTCGTGCGGCTCGTGGCGTCGCTGGCGGTCGGCGGCGTGATCGTCTGGCTCTATGTGGGGCCGCCGCCGAGCGCCGCCGGCATCGCGCTCTTCGTCCCGGCGAGCCTGCTCGCCGTCGGCTGCAACCTGGCGGCGCAGCACGCGTTCGCCGGCGCGGCGTTCTGGCTGCGCGACGCCCGCTCGACCTGGTTCCTGTACCAGAAGCTCGTGTTCCTGCTCGGCGGGATGCTGCTGCCGCTCGAGTTCCTGCCGACCGGGCTCGCCGACGTGGCCAAGGCGCTGCCGTTCGCGGCGATGGCGTACGCCCCCGCGCGGCTGGCGTCGGGGCATGTGGAGCCGTGGCTCCTGCTCGCGCAGGCGGCGTGGCTCGTGGCCCTGCTCGCCTGCGCCGGCGGCGTCTTCCGGGCCGGCGAGCGGCGGCTGGAGGTGGTGGGCGGATGACCGTCGCCCTCGCCACCCTGCGCACCGCGTTTCTGGAGGCCTGGTCGAACCGGCGCGGGTTCTGGTTCCAGATCGGGATCATGGCCGCGAACGACGTGGCCTGGGTGATCTTCTGGGTGCTCTTCTTCCGCAAGGTCGGGTCGCTGAAGGGCTGGGACACCCACAAGGTGCTGCTGCTGTTCGCGATCCTGACGACGGTGAGCGGCACCGGCCTCGGCCTGCTCTCGAACTCACGCCGGCTGGGCGAGCTGATCGCCGGCGGGTCGCTCGACGCCGCTCTCGCACTGCCCACGAATCCGCTCACCTACCTGCTGACGCGGCGGGTGGACACTGCCCTCCTCGGCGACCTCGCCTTCGGGCCCGTGCTCTTCCTGGTGGCCGGCGACCCGACGCCCGAGCGGGCGCTGATCTTCGTGTTCGGCGCGATCTGCGGGACGGTGGTGCTGGTGGGCTTCCTGGTCGCGCTGGGGTCGGTGACGCTGTTCGCCGGCGGGCGCGGCGAGCAGGCCGACCTGGGCTTCCAGGCGATCCTGATCTTCGCCTCCTACCCGATCGACGTGTTCGGGGGGCTGACGAAGCTGTTCCTCTTCACGGCGGTGCCCGCGGCGTTCGTGACCGGCCTCCCGACGAGCCTCGTGTCGAGCTTCCGCTGGCCGGTCGCGCTGGCGGCGATCGCCGCGGCGGCGTTCTTCGCCCTCATGGCGGTGACGACGTTCCGGATCGGCCTGCGGCGGTACAGCTCGGGCGCGCTGTGGACGCGGGCGTGACCGCGTCGTCAGGTGCCATCTCTGCAATTGACATTCGGGTCGAACGCCAATCGGCTCTTCGTCGATCACGTGCGCGTCGATCCGGATCCGCGTCTCGATCTCGACATGCAGGTCGGGCGCCGCGGCGAAGAAGGGCCCGTACGACGTCCTCGGCGTAGCACGCTGCGAACGCCTCGGCATCGCGCGCGTTGTAGGCGGCGAGCTGCGCGTCGACCGGATCGCTCACGCCAGCCCCTCGAGCTCCGGCTCGGCCGGCTGCCTGCGCGACCAGTGCCACCAGTTGATCTCGGCGCCGAGCACGATGATGTTCGCCATCAGGTAGAGCCACACCAGCAGGAGCACCAGCCCGCCGAAGGCGCGCAGCGTGAGGAGCTGGTCGGAGAAGCGCAGGTAGAGCGAGAGGCCCGAGAAGAGGCCCTGGAAGAGCACCGTCCCGACGAGCGCGCCCGGCCACACGTCCGCCAGGTGCAGCTCGACGTTGGTCAGGTACTTGTAGACGGCGGTCAGGAAGAGGAAGATTCCGACCGTCGTCGCGGCCAGGGTGGCGACGAACGGGATCAGCTTCAGGTCGACCAGGTGGGGCGCGTGGCGGTGGTACCAGCCGGTCGCCGCCGTGGTCACGATCAGCGACGTGAAGAGCACGAGCAGCGAGACCGTTACGAGCACGAACGTGACCCACTTCTGGTGCAGGAACGTGCGGTTCTGGACGCCGAACACGATGTTCAGCGCCGACTCGAGCGCCGAGTAGAACCCGAGCGTGCCCCACACGAGGCCGATCAGGCCGATCGCCCCGAGCGTGCCCGCGTCGCGCTGGATCGCCTGGACGGTGTGGAGCAGGTCGCGCGCGGACTGGCCGGGCAGGATGTGGGCCAGCTCACGGATCAGGTAGGAGCTGGGCGAGACGTGCCCCGCGAATCCGAGCAGCGACGCCGTCAGGAACAGGAACGGCACGAGCGAGAGCAGGGCGTAGTAGGCGACCATCGCCGCGAGGTGCGGGCCGCGGTCGCGCAGGTACTTCGAGATGACGGGATGCCCGTGCTTGGCCGCGGTGCGCAGCGGATGCAGCACCATCTTCGGGGTATTGGCCGCCATCGGCGGTGAGAATATCGGCATGTGCTAGGTTCAACTCGATGGATGCAGCCGCCGCGATCGACGAGCTACGCAGCCTCTCTACCCAGATCGACGTGATCATGGTGGCCGCCCGGGACGGCTCGGTGACCGCCTCCACCGTCGAGGGCGACCGGGCCGAGCGGCTCGGCGGGCTGGCCCGCGACCTGGTCGCGGGCGCGGACACCGTCCGCGCCGATCTCGGCCGCGACGCGCTCTCCCAGCTCCAGGCGGCAACGCCGGACGGGAGCGTGTTCGTGGTGCTCGACGGCGACCGCATGGCCGTCGCGACGACCGGCGCCGACCCGACGGTCGGCCTCGTGTTCTACGACCTGAAGACGCTCCTGCGCCAGCTGGACGACGACGGAGCGGCGGCGGCGCCGGCGGACGCGGGGGAGAGCGGCGATGCCTAAGCGCCGGATCATCATCGGCGCGCTGATCGGCGCGGGCTCCTTCGCGGGCACGATCTTCTACCGCCGCCGCAGCGCCCGCAACCGCACCCGCGTCGACCTCTACTTCGACGACGGCTCGATGCTCTCGCTGGCGACCGGCGCCCCAGACGCCGACCGCCTGCTGCCGATCGCCCGCGACCTGCTGGCGGAGGCCGGGTGACGTCGTCCGGCCGGGCCGAGCTCGGCCGCCGGCTGGTGGAGCGCGCATATCTCGAGGGCGACTTCGTCCTGCGCTCGGGCCGGCGCAGCCGCTACTACCTCGACAAGTACCGCTTCGAGACCGACCCGCAGCTGCTGGCCGGGCTGGGCCGCGAGCTGGCCGCGATGGTGCGCGAGCATGCGCCCCAGGCGGCGCTTCTGGCGGGCCCCGAGCTGGGCGCGGTGCCGCTGACGGCGGCGGCCTCGATCGAGTCCGGCATGCCGTTCGTGATCGTGCGAAAAGATACGAAGGACTACGGCACGGGCAATCGTCTCGAGGGCGTCTGGGCGCCGGGGACGGCCGTCTGCGTGATCGAGGACGTGGTCACGTCGGGCGGTGCGCTGCTGTCCGCCATTGCCGCTCTGCGAGCTGAAAATCTCGACATTTGTGCTGCAATTTCGGTGGTTGACCGTCAGGAGGGGGGCGCCGAGGCGATCGCCGCAGAAGGCGTGCCGTACGCCGCCCTCTTCACCGTCGAATCCCTCGGCCTCACGCCGACCCCTCAGACAGCCTGAAACTGGCTCCGGTAGGGCGATTGTGGCCGTCCGACCGCGGTGATAGGGTGTGGCCGCTTCACAGGTTCCCGGACAAACGACCCAGGAGGACACGTGACCAAGAGCGACTTTATCGACGCCGTGGCGACCAGGTCCGGACTGTCCAAGAAGGACGCCGGCGCGGCGCTCGACGCGGTGCTCGATTCCGTGAAGGACGCGCTCAAGAAGGGCGACGAGGTCACCTTCACCGGTTTTGGGAAGTTCAGCGTGCAGGCACGCAAGGCGCGCACCGGCGTGAACCCGCGCAACCCTGGCCAGAAAGTCACCATCCCGGCCAGCAAGGTGCCGAAGTTTTCTGCCGGCAGCCAGCTGAAGGCCGCGGTCAAGCAGTAGGAACCTGCCCGCCGGGCCGCCCGCTGCGCCGCGGGCGGCCCGGCGCACGCTTTCAAGGCGCGCGTCGCTCCCAGACGATCTCTCCCTCGACGATGGCCAGGACGCCGTCGGCAGGAGCCGTGGTGAGACCGCCCGCGTCGATCGAATAGCGGCCGAGGATCGACTCCCGGTCGCGCGTGGTCCGTGCGGTCCCGACGACCCCGGCGCGGTCGCCGCCGGCCTCCGCGATCGCGTCGAGGATCAGCGCGGCCGCCTCGTAGCCGTAGAACCCCCACGGCGCGCGCTGGGACGTGAACAGGCGGGTGCGCTCGGCCGCGTGGGCGTCGAGCTCCCGCGCGAACCCGTCGACCGCAAGGCCGTCGGTGGCGAGCAGCCAGCGTCCGGGACCGTGCCGGTGCAGGTTGCCCCAGAGAGCCGCGGCGCCCGACCCGGCCACGCCGGCATAGAGCACCGCGTCGGCGCCCTCGAGGTCGGCGGCGATCCGCTCGTCGTGATCCCACACCGGGCGGGCGCGCGCATCCAGTCCGGCGTCCCGTAGCGCCCGCAGGCACATCCCGCCGACCGGCACGCCGTAGCCGTCGTCGTGGTCGTGGACGACGAGCACGCTGCGCAGCCCGGCGCCGGCGACCCACCCCGCGATCCCCCGCGCGAGCGCCCGGTCGTCGGGCATCAGGCGCACGAGCGTCGGGCCGCCGAGTCCGGCGTACGTCGCCCCGGGCGCCACCTGGAGGAGCCCCGCAGCGGACAGGATCGGCGCGGTGCGCTCGACCTGGGAGGAGTGGAAGTCGCCCAGGTATGCGACCGCGGTCGCGTCGGCCGCAGCCCGGCGCGCGTTGGCGACCGCGCAAGCGTCGCGATCCTCGTCCCAGGCGTCGCGGGTCACGAGCTCGACGCCGGGTGCCGCGGATCGACCGAGCGCGAGCTCGGCCCCGCGGACGATGTCGCGTCCGGTCGCACCGGCCGGGCCGCGCAGCGGCATGCTGGCGAAGATCCTTAACACCGGGAGGAGCCTAATCGTCCGTCGCGTATGCGAACATGTGTTCGTATGCGAGCCAACGGCGCCCAGCTCACCCTCGACGGCGGCGACCGCCTGCACGCCCGCCTGGCCGAGGCCGGGCGGCCGCTCTCGATCGCCGACGCAGCGACGTGCCTCTTCGCGCTGCGAAGCGCCCCCGCGGCGCTCGTTCGCCAGCTCGTCGACGAGGTCATCAAGGCCGACGCCCGCTTCGCCTGGCGCTCCGGCGACGAGGTCGTGCTGGCCGACTGGGAGGACGCGTCGGGGTCGCTGCTCGACGCGCCGCTCGAGCGGGCCGACTACGTCGTCTTCGACCTCGAAACCACCGGCACCCGGCCCGGCGAGTCGCGCATCGTCGAGGTGGGGGCGGTGCGGCTCTCGGGCCTCGAGCCGGTCGCCCGGCTCGAGCGGCTCGTCGACCCGCTCGTGCCGATCCCGCCGGCGATCACCGCGCTCACCGGCATCTCTCCCGCCCACGTGCGCGGGCGGCCCCGCATCGAGAGCGTCATGGCCGAGTTCCTGCGCTTCAGCGCCGGCGCGGTGCTCGTCGCGCACAACGCCCGCTTCGACGTCGGGTTCGTCGACACCGAGCTGCGCCGGCTTCGCGGCGGGCGCCTGGCGGCGCCGGTCATCGACACGGTTGCGCTGGCGCGGCGCCTGATCGGCGACCGGCTGCCGCGGATGGCGCTCGCGACGCTGGCCGAGCGCTTCGACACCGAGGTGCGTCCGTGCCACCGGGCGCTGCCCGACGCCGAGGCCACCGCCGAGGTGCTGCTGCGGCTGCTCGGCGTCGCCCAGGAGCACGGCGCCGCGACGGTGGGCGAGGTGATCGGCCTGTGCGCGCCGGCGCAGCGGCGCGTGTCCGGCCGTCGCGCGCTGGCGTCGGGGGTGCCGACCGGGCCGGGCGTGTACCTCTTCCGCGACGCGACGGAGCGCGTCCTCTACGTCGGCAAGGCCACCGACCTGCGCTCCCGGGTGCGGTCGTACTTCACCGGGCGGGCGCTGCGGGCGCAGGTCGAGCGGGCGGTGGAGGCGGCGGCGCGGGTCGAGACGCGGCCGCTCGGCTCGGAGTTCGAGGCGGCGCTGCTCGAGCTCGAGCTGATCGAGCGGCTGCGGCCGCCCGCGAACACGCGCGGGGCCGATCCGGACAGGGCGTGCTACCTCGTGCTCACGCTGTCCGAGGCGGTGCCGCGGCTGCGCGTCTCGGCGAAGCCGGGCGGGCCCGGCGACGTCACCGCCGGGCCGCTGCGCTCGCGGGCCCAGGCCGAGGCGGTCGCCACGGCCATGCGCGAAACGTTCGGGCTGCGGGTGTGCCGCCCGGCTCTGCCGGTCGACGACGGCTCCTGCCTGGCCGGGATCATCGGGACGTGCCGGGCGCCGTGCCGCGGCGGCCCGGCGGTCGACGCCTACGCCGCGGCGCTGGCCGAGGCCCGGACATGGCTCGACGGCGACGACCGGGGCGGACCGCAGGAGCAGGTGCGGGCGCGGATGGGGAAGCTCGCCGCCGAGCGCCGCTACGAGCAGGCCGCGGCGGCCCGCGATCAGCTGGCGGCGCTCGAGCGCGGGCGGCGCGCGTTGATCCGCCTGCGGCGCTCGTCGGGGCGGAGCGGGATCGTGCTCGCGCCCGACGTCGACGAGCGCTTCGTGCAGTCGTTCGCGTGCGCCGGCGGCCGGGTGGTCGCCCGGCGGCGGCTGCCGCGCGCGGGCGACGGCCGCCTCGAGGCCGACGCCCTCGTCGCCGCGCTCGCGCACGGCCTGCGCAGCCCGCCGGCGCCCTTCTCGCCGGCGCAGGCCGACCAGGCCCGGGTGGTCGCGGCGGCGCTCGCGCGGCCCTCGCCGTCGCTGCGCGCGGTGGCCATCGATGCCGCCACGGTGTCCGACGCGACGGCGCGACTCGTCCGGCTGCGGCGGACGGTACCCTTGCGGAGATGAACTTCGGAGATCGCGTCGCCGAGGCGGTGGAGCGCAAGCAGAGCTGCCTCTGCGTCGGTCTCGATCCCCGCATCGACCTGCTGCCGCCGGAGGTCATCACGGGCCTCCACCCCGGCGCGTCCGGCCGCGCCCGCGCATACGAGCGCTTCTGCAGCGGCGTGATCGACGCGGTCGCCGACGAGGCGGTCGCCGTGAAGCCCCAGGTGGCGTTCTTCGAGGCGCTCGGCGGCGTCGGTATCTCCGCGCTCGAGCGCGTTTGCGCCCACGCGCGCGACGCCGGGCTGCTCGTGATCGTCGACGCCAAGCGGGGCGACATCGCCTCGACAGCCGAGGCGTACGCCGAGGCGTGGCTGCACCGCCGCGACGGCACCCCGCCGGCCGGCGACGCGATCACCCTGAACGCCTACATGGGCGGCGACTCGCTGACGCCGTTCCTGGCGACGTGCGGCGAGGGGTCGGGCCTCTTCATCCTGACGCGGACGTCGAACCCGGGCGGTGCCGACCTGCAGGAGGCGGAGCTCGGCAGCGGCGAGCTCGTATGGGAGCGGCTCGCGGGTCTCGTCGCCCGGTGGGGCGAGGAGCACGTCGGCGAGAGCGGGCTCTCCGCGGTCGGCGCGGTCGTCGGGGCCACCCAGCCCGAGGCCGTCGCCCGCGCACGCGAGCTGATGCCGCACGCGATCCTCCTGCTCCCCGGCATCGGCGCGCAGGGCGGCCGCCCGGATGTGCTGCACGCCGCGACGGCGACGCATCCCGCCGGCGGGCTGATCGCGCCGTCGCGCTCGGTCATCTACGCCTGGCGCGACCGCGGTGGCGACTGGCGCCAGGGCATCCGCACCGCCGCGTCGGAGCTGCGCCGATCCGTGCTCGCGGTGTGAGCGACCAGACCGCCGACCTCGAGCTGGCCCGCGAGCTCGCCCTGCTCGGCGGCGGCATCGCCCACGAGCGCTACATGCACCACCCGCCGGCGACGCGAAAGGGCGACGGGAGCTGGGTGACCGATGCCGACATCGCCGCCGAGCAGGCGATCCGCGCCCGGCTGGCGGAGGCGCGCCCCGGCCACAACATGCTCGGCGAGGAGGACGGCCTGCACGCGGCGGGCGGCGGTGAGCCCGTGCCGGGCGCGCCGACCTGGGTGGTCGACCCGATCGACGGCACCCACAGTTACATGGTCGGGATCCCGCTCTGGGCGACGCTGATCGGGCTGGTGGTCGACGGGGCGGTCGTTGTCGGCGTCTGCCACGCGCCCGGCCTGGGGGAGAGCTACGAGGCCACGGCCGGCGGCGGCGCCCGCATGAACGGCGAGCCGATCAGCGTCCGCGCGACGTCGCTCGCCGATGCAATGGTCGTCTCGGGCGGCCTGCGATCGGCCCAGGAGAACGGCTTCGAGCCGTTCTACCGCACGCTCTCCGAGTCGGCCTGGCGCGTCCGCGGCCTGGGCGACTTCTGGGGCCACATGCTGGTGGCCCGCGGCGCCGCCCAGATCATGGTCGACCCGATCGTCCACACGTGGGACACGACCGCGGTCGAGGTGATCGTCCGCGAGGCCGGCGGCACGATCACCCAGATCGACGGCTCGCCGATCGCCGACAACCGCTCCTGTCTGACGACGTGCGGCTCGCCGCTGCACGACGAGGTGGTCGCCCTCGCCGCGCGCGCCTGACGCACCAAACGGGGTCAGACCCCTTCTGGTGCGCGGGCCGTCGCTGCGGGCGCGGAACGGCCGTCGCGGATGACCCACGCCGCGCAGGCCGCCGCCGTGAGCGCGGTCATCGTGCCCGGGGCGCCGACGGCGATCATGACCGCCAGCGCGAGGGCCACCTCGAGCCCGGCGAAGTCGGCGATCGCGCCCCTCCGGGCGATCCCCCAGGCCGTGTCGGCGAGGGTCACCGCGGCGACCATCGCCAGCAGCCCGAACCAGCCCGCGCCGAGTGCCCACCCGGCGATCGCACCCTCGACCACGACCGCGACGGTCACGATCGTGCGGGTGCGAGTACCGAACATCCCTGCAAGTTTACAGTTTCTTGGCGTGAAGCGCGTATAGAATCGGCGACGCCGATGAGGGTGGCACGCCGATGATCCTCACCGTGACCGCGAACGCCGCGGTCGACAAGACGCTCACCGTCCCGAACCTCCAGCTGGGTCATCGCCACCGCGCGCAGCAGGGCATCGTGATCCCGGGAGGCAAGGGAGTGAACGTCGCCCGCGCGCTCAAGCGCCTGGGCGAGCCCGTGATCGCGACCGGCCTCGCCGGCGGCCGCACGGGCAGCCACATTCTCGACGGGATGACCGAGGCGGGCATCCTGAACGACTTCGTCCGCATCCGCGGCGAGTCGCGCACGTCGACGGTGGTCGTCGACCCGACGAGCGGCGTCCAGACCGAGATCTACGAGTACGGCCCCGAGGTGGGCGAGGACGAGCTCGCCATGCTGCGGGAGAAGCTGCACTACCTGAGCGGCGCCGTATCGACGGTGGTGCTGGCCGGCAGCCTGCCGCGCAAGGTGCCGACAGAGCTCTACGCCGGGATGATCTCCGACATGACGAAGCGCAAGGTGCGCACGGTGATCGACTGCGACGGCGAGCCGCTGCGCAAGGCACTCGTCGCCCAGCCAAGCCTGGTATCGACGGAGCAGCGCGAGGCGGAGGCGCTCGTCGGGCACGAGTTCCAGACTGACGAGGACTTCCAGGACGGGCTCTCCGAGATCGCCTCGATGGGCGCCGCGAGCGTGCTGATCGCGCTGCGCACCGGCTGCTACGCGCTGCTGCGCACCGGGCGCGGGCGGGCGCAGATGTACCGGGCCTGGATCCCGCAGGTCGAGGCGGTCTCCTCGGTCGGCTCGGGCGAGTCGCTCCTGGCCGGCTTTGTCGCCGCCCAGGCCGCCGAGCAGCAGCCCGAGGAGTGCGTGCGGCGGGCGCTCGCGTGCGGCGCCGCCAACTCGCAGACGGTGGGCGCGGGCGTGTTCGATCCCCGCGACGTGTCCCGGTTTGCCGGCATGGTCGAGGTGCAGGAGATCAGGCCGGCGGGAACACGGGCCGCGTCCTGACCCGCTGGTAGACTGCGCCCAACTTTGAAAGTAGCTTGCGGCGCTCAGCGATTCACGTTACGACCCGGGCCGGCCCCCAGCCGCCTGGGTCGTGTGCGTTTTGGAGGATCGCGGGCAGGAGGAGAGGCGGTCACGCGTGGAAATTGAGATCGGACGCGGCAAGAAGGCGCGCCGCGCATATGGGTTCGACGACATCGCGATCGTGCCGAGCCGGCGCACCCGCGACGCGGAAGACGTCGACATCGCCTGGCGGCTCGGCCCGCACCTGCTCGAGCTGCCGCTCCTGGCATCGGCGATGGACGGTGTGGTCTCGCCGGAGACGGCCGTCATCCTCGGCAAGCTGGGGGGCCTCGGGGTGCTCAACCTCGAGGGCATCTGGACGCGCTACGACGACGCCGAGTCCGAGCTCGAGCGCATCTCCGAGTACGAGAAGGCCGAGGCGACGCGCGAGATGCAGCAGATCTACGCCGAGCCGGTCAAGCCGGAGCTGATCGGCCGGCGGATCGCCGAGATCAAGGCCGAGGGCGTCCTCGCCGCCGCGTCGCTCACGCCCCAGCGGGTGCGCGAGTACTGGCAGATCGCCCTCGAGGCCGGCCTCGACGTCCTGGTGATCCAGGGCACCGTCGTCTCGGCCGAGCACGTCTCGACCGTCGTCGAGCCGCTCAACCTGAAGCAGTTCATCAACGAGATCCCGGTGCCCGTGATCGTGGGCGGCTGCGCCTCCTACCAGGCGGCGCTGCACCTGATGCGCACCGGCGCCGCCGGCGTCCTCGTCGGCGTCGGGCCTGGGGCCGCCTGCACGACTCGCGGCGTCCTCGGCGTCGGGGTGCCCCAGGCGACGGCCATCGCCGATGCCTCGGCGGCCCGCACCCAGCACCTGCTCGAGACCGGCCAGTACGTGAACGTCATCGCCGACGGCGGCATGCGCACCGGCGGCGACATCTCCAAGGCGATCGCGTGCGGCGCCGACGCCGTCATGGTCGGCTCGCCGCTCGCCCGGGCCTACGAGGCGCCGGGGCACGGCTACCACTGGGGCATGGCGACGTTCCACGCGAGCCTCCCCCGCGGCGCCCGCGTCCAGACCGACCAGGTCGCCACGCTCGAGGAGATCGTCACCGGCCCGGCCACCGAGAACGACGGCACGCTCAACCTGATGGGCGCCCTCCGCACGTCGATGGCGACCACGGGCTACGACTCGATCCAGGCCTTCCAGAAGGCCGAGATCATGTTCGCGCCCGCGCTTCAGACCGAGGGCAAGAAGCTCCAGCGGGAGCAGGCGATCGGGATGAGCCGTTGAGCGAGGCTCCGAGCCTCGCCGGCGCGGCGGCGTTCGCCGCCGAGGCGAGCGCCGAGCACCGCCCGGTGCTCGTGGTCGACTTCGGCGCCCAGTACGCCCAGCTCATCGCGCGCCGCGTGCGCGAGTGCCGGGTGTACTCCGAGATCGTGCCGCACGACATGCCCGCGGCCGAGGTGGCGGCGCGTAGCCCGGTCGGGATCATCCTCTCCGGCGGCCCCGCCTCGATCTACGAGCCGGGCGCGCCCGCCGTCGATCCCGGCCTCTTCGACCTCGGCGTCCCCGTGCTCGGCATCTGCTACGGCATGCAGGCCATGGCCGCCGCGCTGGGCGGCGAGGTCTCGAACACCGGCATCGGCGAGTTCGGCAAGACACCGGTGCGGCTCGGCTCGGAAAGCCTGCTCTTCGGCGACCTGCCGCCCGAGCAGACGGCCTGGATGAGCCACCGCGACAGCGTCGTCCGGCCGCCGGCCGGGTTCTCCGGCACGGCCGCCAGCGACACCACCCCCGTCGCCGCGATGGAAGACCGCGTGCGCGGCCTCTTCGCCGTCCAGTTCCATCCCGAGGTGGCGCACACGCCCCGCGGCACCGACATCCTGCGCCACTTCGTGCTCGACGCCTGCCAGGCGCAGCCGACCTGGACGGCGCTCCAGTTCATCGAGGAGCAGGTCGACCTGATCCGCGAGCAGGTGGGCGACGACCAGGTCATCTGCGCCCTCTCGGGCGGCGTCGACTCGGCCGTCGCGGCGCTCCTCGTGCACCGGGCGGTCGGCGAGCAGCTCACATGCGTCTTCGTCGACCACGGCCTGCTGCGCAAGGACGAGGCCGCCCAGGTCGTGGAGGCCTTCGACGACCACTTCAAGGTGCCGCTGCGCCATGTCGACGCGTCCGAGCGGTTCCTGGCCGCCCTCGCAGGCGTGACCGAGCCGGAGCAGAAGCGGCGCGTCATCGGGGAGCAGTTCATCCGCCTGTTCGAAGACGAGGCCCGCAGCCTCGGCGACGTCCGCTTCCTCGTCCAGGGCACGCTCTACTCCGACGTCATCGAGTCGGGCAGCCGGACGGCCGCGAAGATCAAGAGCCACCACAACGTCGGCGGCCTGCCCGAGGACATGGACTTCGAGCTCGTCGAGCCGCTGCGGCTCATCTTCAAGGACGAGGTGCGGCGGGTCGGGACGGAGCTGGGCCTGCCGGAGGGCATGGTCTGGCGCCAACCGTTCCCGGGGCCGGGGCTCGCGATCCGGATCATCGGCGAGGTGACGCGCGAGCGGCTCGAGCTCCTGCGCGACGCCGACGCGGTGCTGCTCGAGGAGATCCGCCGGGCCGGCCTCTACGACAAGCTGTGGCAGAGCTTCGCGATCCTGCCTGCGATCCGGTCGGTCGGCGTCCAGGGCGACTCGCGCACCTACGCCTATCCGATCGTTCTGCGCGCCGTCACCTCCGAGGACGCGATGACGGCCGACTGGGCGCGGATCCCCTACGACGTGCTGGAGCGGATCTCGAGCCGGATCATCAACGAGATCCCGGGCGTGAACCGGGTGGCGCTCGACATCTCCTCGAAGCCGCCGGCCACGATCGAGTGGGAATGAATCAACGGGGCCAGACCCCGTTCATTCACACCCGCTTCGACATCAGCACCCTGTCGCCGCCGCGGCCGTCGTAGCCTTCGGCCACCTCGTCGACCTCGAAGCCGAGCGCGCGGTGGAACGCGACGGAGCGCTCGTTGATCGGCGCCGTCACGCAGCGCACGACGCCTCGGGAGTGCTCGCGGGCGACGGCGAAGAAGCGCTCGTAGAGCAGCCGGCCGACGCCGCGGCCGCGGTGGCCGGGGGAGACGCCGACGAAGTGGATGTAGGCCTCGTCCGGCTTCGACTGGGACAGGAACCCGGCCAGGAAGCCGCATAGCTCGCCGCCGTCTTCGGCAACGAATGCCGTCTCGGAGAAGTGGACGAAGAAGAGCCGCGGCAGCATGTCGATCATCTGCCTGCCGCCCCACCACTCGTCGACGAGGGGCGCGATCCGGTCGTAGTCTGCGGAGACGGCGTTCCGCACGCTGATCTCGCCGGCTACGGGGCCACCACCGTGACGGCCCGCGAGTGGGTCGGCAGCCACCGCTTGAACGACCCGCCCAGGTAGGCCCAGCGCAGCCGCACGGCCTGGCCGGGCTGCAGGCGCATGCCGTCGTGCTGGTAGCGGCCGCCGCCGACGACCGGGCTCGGCCCGACGTTGCGCCACACGCCCGTCCCGCGTCGGACCTGCAGCATGACGACCGCGCCCGCCATCAGCGGCTGCGACCGGCCGAAGGCCGAGAAGGGCTTCGCCGCCGTGGCGACGTAGTGGCCCTTGCTGAACGGCAGGTGGATGCGCAGGCCGAGGTGCGGCTGGACGAGCAGCTTGCGCGACGGCGTCGCCGCCGCCTCGTTGACCTCGGAGCCGAGGTAGGTCGCGTGCCAGCTCATGTCGCGCCCGATCGCCCGCGACCGCGAGACCGACCACGCGCCGCCCGCGTTCGTCCGCACCCGGTAGGTGTCGACCGACGTGATCACGAGCACCTGGGCGTTCGCGATCGGCTTGCCCGTCGTCGTGTCCGTCAGCCGGCCGCGGAACGTCACCTTGCGGCCGTAGATCAGGCGGTGGCCGTCGGGCGGCCCGATCAGGCGCAGCCGGCTGGAGTCGCGCGAGATCGGCGGCGGCGTCCACGCCGCGAGCGCCGTCGCGAACGCGCCCGCCCGGATCGATCCGAGGCCCGACGCCAGGTCGTATCCGGGCCGGGCCGTGTAGCGGCGGCCGCCGAAGATGTTGTTCGTCCCCGACACGATGTCGTGGAACATGCTCGTCCCGGCGTGCGCATACAGGAACGGGTTGGCGAAGCCGAGCTGCTTCCCGGCGGCCTCGTCGGCGTCGGCCGTGAGCGCGGCCATGAGCGGCGCGGCCGCGCTCGTGCCGCCGATCGGCGCCCAGGGCAGGCCGGGCCCGTTGCCGCAGCGGTTGCAGTAGATGATGTAGCCGGTGCGGCGGGGGCGGGCGTCGAGCGAGACGTCCGGCGTCTCCCGGCACTGGGCCTTGCCGCCGCGGCACTTGCGGCCGGCCACCGGCACGGTCTTGCCCAGCTGGTAGCCGGGCTTGCGCCAAAACATCGAGACGCCCCCGCCGGCGCCGCGCCAGGCGGTCTCCTGGTGCTTCTTGAACACCGGTGGGATCTCGAGCGCGGTGCCCCCGACCGCGGTCGCGAACGGCTGCGACGAGGGGTCGTCGATCAGCAGGTTGGTGGAGCCGGTGAACGGGAAGCAGTCGCTCGAGCCGAAGTCGCCGGTCGCGACGTAGGTGGAGATGCCGGCGACGGCGGCGAGCTCGAGCGCGGTGCTCTCGGCGGTGAGCAGCTGCGGCGAGATCAGCGGTTCGCACGCGCCCCAGCTGTCGCTGATGATGTTGACGCCGTCCTGGCGCATCTGGTCGAGGATCGCCGGGGCGAAGGCGGGGTCGTTCGGCGAGACGTACGCGCGCACGGCGGCGTCGGGGGCGGCCGCCATGGCCACCTCGAGGTCGAGCGCCACCTCGCTCTTGCCGCTCGAGTCGAAGTTGGGCTGGCCGACGATCGCGTCGGGGCGGTAGGTGCCGGTGATGCTCGGGAAGCAGCTGCGGAAGTGGTTCACGTCGGAGCGGGAGTAGCCGGAGAACTCGACCATCCCGATCAGCTCCCCGCTGCCGTCGGCGCCGCTCGAGAGCAGGCTGTTGTGGCCGTAGGCGCTGGAGCGGCCGAGGTTGGACGGGAGGTATCCGCCCAGCGCCCGCTGCGCGGCGCGAGCTCCGCTACAGCTCGGCGTGACGACGACCGCCGCCCCCAGCTTCGGCTGCTTGGTCGCCGGGCGCAGCTTCACGGACGTGTCGAGGCCGCCCACCGTCGCCACGGAGCGGGCCAGCGTCGCCGGCAGATGGACGGGGCCGGCCGGGGCGGAGAACGTCCGGCCCGCCTCGGCGAACGTCCGCAGCGGCGCCGCGAACGCGTGCTCGGCCGCGGCGGCAGTGCCGGCCACGGTCATGGTCATGTCGGTGCGGCCGGTGACCGTGAGCCCGTGCGCGCGCAGGTACGTCTCGACGCCCTGGACGCTCTGCGGCGACGGCGCGAAGAGGCTCCTGATGCGCGCCTCGGTCATGCCCCGCCGGCCGCTCCACTGGGGAGCCAGCCGGTGCAGCAGGGCGGCGTTTCGCGGCTTGAACGTGACCACCGCCTGAACCGGTCGCGTGGGCGCGACGGCTCCGACCACGTCGGCGCCCGTCGTCGCCGGGATCGCCGACCCCGGCAGGGCCGCGAGCGGGGCAGTCCGCGCGTGCACGACCGACGAAGCGGTTGTGGGACCGGCCGTGACACCCGCGAGGGCGCAGCAGGCCGCAAATGCCGCAACGCGGATAGGTGAACGGCCCGTCAACTCGACCGTCACTGTATCGCACGGCCTGGTGGTGTCTGGGTGTTGAAGTGCCCTGTCCCGGCGGTCAGCCGAGGGCGTTCGCGCTGACACGGAATGTGTACCGCGCGGGGTGCGGATCGAGGTTTCCGCCGGAGTCCACCGCCTGCGCCCAGACGGTGTGGACGCTGCCGTGGGCGAGGCCGTAGAGGACGAACGAGTTGCCCACCGCCCACTTCCAGCGTCCGCTGCCGATGCGGTAGCGGAAGCGCAGGTCGCGGAAGCCGTCGGGGTCGGCGTCCTTCGCCGCCATCGCGAAGACGACGGTGGCCCGGTCGGACGGGTTGGCCGGCTTCGTCGTGAAGTGCGTTGCCGTCGGCGGGATCCGGTTGGTCGCCCACCACAGCGACCGGGCGGTGAGGGCGCCGCCGGCGCTCACCGCCGGGTCGAAGCCGCCGCTCGCGACCGCCGCGTCCCAGGGCCGGAAGCCGAGGTCGACCACCCGGCCGGCGCCGATCTGGCGCTCGGCGAGGAACACCTGGCCGAAGGTCGAGAACGGCCCCGCCGAGGGCTTGAGGCGGGCCAGCATGTGGCCGGAGGAGTAGTCCTGGATGATCGGCTCGCCGGAGCCCGGCCCGATCAGGGTGAAGTGGCTCAGCCCCCGGGTGAGGAAGTGCGGCTCGATGGAGCCCGGCGCGAGCTGGTGGGCGCCGGCGGTGACCTGGTTCGGGAAGACGTCGTCGTACGTGTACATCGCCCACTTCGACGCGAAGCGGGTCGTCTGGCCGCCGACGGCGCTCGGCTCCTGCCAGCCCTCGTTCGCGCCCGCGAGCCAGTGCGTCTGGCCGCCGAGGACGACGCCGTGGCCGGCGTTGCAGTAGGCGGCCAGGGCCAGGTCGAGCCCGAACCGGTCCTGCACGGAGAGGTCGGTGACGACGAGGGCGGACTGGTGGCCGCGCAGCGTGGCGGTGTAGGTCTTGGCGGAGAGGGAGCTCGAGTGCGCGTCGACGAAGTCGGACGGCCGCGGGACGGCGAGCAGGTTGGCGGCGTCCATCCGGTGGGCGATGTCCATGACCGCGGCGGCCGGAATGGCGGTGATGAACTTGACGTGCAGGGCGGGGTGGGCCGGCGGCGGAAGCGTCTTCCACGTCGTCTTGAGGGTCGCCGGGCCGGCGCCGTCGGCGTAGGAGAGCGTCACCGCATACGTCGCGGCCGAGGCCAGGTCGCCGTGCAGGGAGAGCGAGAGCGTCTGCCCGCCGACGCCCGCGATCGGGTCGGCCCCGACGACGGCGTGGTTCGACGTGCGCTTGACCACCGCGTTGGCCGTCGTGACGGGCGCGGCACATGACCAGGTGATCTCGGGCCGGTAGCGCAGCTTCGTCACGTGCGCGACGCAGTCGCCCGTCGCGGCGGCAGGGCCGGGCACGCCCGTCGCGAGCAGGGCGAGCAGCATGGTGGCAAGCGCGATCCGCCTCATCACCTCTGTTAATCGGCACCGCGTCGCCATCGTCACAATCCCCCGGTTGGATGCACGGCCGAGCGGCGTGCCTGGGTACGGTTCAAGCGTGCCGGCGCAGCGATTCGCCTCCCTCGGCCGGTGGGTCTACCGTCGGCGGCGCGTGGTGGTCGGCCTGTGGCTCGCCGCCGTCGCCGTGCTCGCGCCGCTCGCGCCGCAGCTCCAGGGCATCCTCGCCTCCGGCGGGTTCATCGCCCAGGACTCCGAGGCCGTGCAGGCCGGGAACATGCTCTACCGCTGGCTGCCGCAGCGGCCGCGGTCCGAGCTCATCGTCGTTGCGCCCAACGGCAACGTCGCCGACCTGCGCCGCACGATCGCGCCGCTCGTGCGCTTCCCGCACGTCGTGCTGCCGCCGACCGGTCCGCACATCGTGCGCTCGGGCCGCGGCCACGTCGCCTACGCCGCCTTCCCGCTCGACGTCGACCCCGACACCGCCCGCGCCTACGTCGAGCGCTTCCGGGCCGCGCTGCGACCGCCGCCCGGCTTCGCCGTCGACGTGACCGGGCCGCCGGCCGTTTTCGAGGACATCCAGCTCGCCACCTCGGCCGACCTCCGCCGGGCCGAGTCGATCGGCATCCCGGCCGCCCTGATCGTGCTGGCGCTCGCGTTCGGCACGGCCGTCGCCGCCGGCATCCCGCTCGTCGTGGGCGGCGTCGCCGTGCTCACGACCCTCGGGCTCCTGTGGATGCTGGCCCACCAGGTGCCGCTCTCGATCTTCGTCCTGAACATCGCGACGATGCTCGGGCTCGGCGTGGGGGTGGACTATGCCCTCCTGGCCGTCTCGCGCTTCCGCGAGGAGCTGCGGGCCGGCAAGGACGTCGAGGCGGCGGTCGTCCGCACCGTCGAGACGGCCGGCCGGGCGATCGCCTTCTCCGGGCTCGCCGTCCTGATCGGGCTCTCCGGGATGTGGGCGTTCGGCCTGCGCGTGCTGTCGTCGATCGCGGCGGGCGGCACGATCGTCGTCGCCGTCTCGGCGCTCGCCGCGGTGACGCTCCTGCCGGCGATCCTCGGGATGCTCGGGCCGCGGGTCGAACGGGCGCCGCTCCTGCCCCGCCGGCGCGGCCGTGAGGGGGTCGGCTCGCACTTCTGGGAGCGGCTGGCCCGGACGGTGATGGCGCGGCCGTGGACGTTCATCGTGACGACGCTCGCCATCATCGGGGTGCTGGCGGCACCGGTGCTCTCGGCCACCCTGAACGTGGCCCGGGCGGACGTGCTGCCGACGAGGTTCGACTCCCGCCAGGGCGAGCAGCTGCTCGACACCGACTTCTCGCAGGCCGCCCTGAACCCGATCGTGGTCGTGGTCAAGCCGGGCGTGCCGCTTCAACCGCTGGTGCATCGGCTCGTCGCCGTGCCCGGCGTCGCCCGGGTGGCGCGGGTGGAGCGCGGCCCGCGCGGCTCCGCGATCGACCTGACGCCGGCCGTCAGCCCCTTCACCGACGCCGGCCGGGCCGTCGTCGACCGCATCCGGGCGCTGCCGGGGCACGGCCCGCAGTTCCTCGTCACGGGCGAGACGGCCGGCGAGCTCGACTTTCTCGCGCAGATCAAGGGCAGGGCGCCGTGGGCGGCCGCGTTCATCATCCTCGCCACCTACTTCGTGCTCGCCCTGGCCTTCCGCTCGGTCCTGCTCCCGGTGAAGGCGATCGTGATGAACAGCCTCTCGATCGCGGGCGCGTTCGGCGTGCTCGTGTGGGTGTTCCAGGACGGTCATCTGGACGGCTTCCTCGGTCTCACCAGGCTCGGCTACATCGAGTCGACGATGCCGGTCGTGATCGTCTGCACCCTGTTCGGCGTGTCCATGGACTACGAGGTGTTCATGCTCTCGCGCATCGCCGAGGCCTACCGGGCCGGCGCGAGCAACCGCGACGCCGTCGCGACGGGCCTCGTCGCCACCGGCCGGATCATCACGTCGGCGGCGTCGATCCTGGTCGTCGTCGGGCTCGCGTTCACGACCGCGGACGTCGTGATCGTGAAGGAGCTCGGGCTCGGCCTGGCGCTCGCGATCGGCCTCGACGCGACGCTGATCCGGTCGTTGCTCGTGCCCGCGACCATGCGCGTCCTGGGCGACTGGAACTGGTGGCCGTCGGGCCGCAGCCGGCGGGCGGTACGCGGGCTCAAGTCGACGCCCGCGCACGTCGAAGACTGACGGGTACCGCGTTCCCGAACCGCGCGAGGCCCCCATGTCCGAGTCCGAATCGCTCACGCTCGACCCCGTCCCGGCCGAGTCGCCGCTCGCCGGCGTCGTCCGCGAGGCCGCCCGGCCGCCGGTCGGCCGCACCGTCCTGGCCGCGGCTCTCGCCGCCGCCCTGGGCGCGGCCGCCTGGGCGCTCATGGTCGCGCTCACGAACCACTCGATCGGGATCGCCGCCGTCGGGCTCGGGTTCCTGGCGGGCCGGCTCGTGCATCGCTTCACGGGCGGCGAGCGGGGCGTGTTCCAGGCCGTCCTCGCAGCCCTGGCCGTCGTCGTCGCGCTCGTCGTCGGCAAGTACGCCGCCTTCGCCTACCTCCTGCATCGCGACGCGGAGCACCGCTTCGGCGCGCTCGGCGGCCGCTACTACGGGTACCTGAGCGGCCACACGTGGGATCTCTTCCACTCCCACCTGAGCAGCGAGTTCAGCGCCTTCTACCTGCTCTGGGTCGGCCTCGGGATCGCCGCCGCGTGGCGGATCGTCGGCCCGACGACGAAGCCCGGTTAGTTCGCGACCGCTTCGGGGTGGATGCGGCCGGCCTTCTGCGAGAGCGGGCCACCCTGGCGGTCGGCGCGGACGGCGAGCACCTCGGCCAGGATCGAGACCGCGGTCTCGGCCGGCGTGACCGCGCCGATGTCGAGGCCCAGCGGGCCGCGGATGCGGGCGATGTCGTCCTCGGAGTAGCCGGCGTTCAGCAGCCGCCGGCGGCGGGCGTCCTGCGCCCGCCGGCTGCCCAGGGCGCCGATATAGGGCGTCTGTGACCGCAGCGCCGGGCCTAGCGCCGGTTCGTCGAAGCGGGCGTCGTGGGTGAGGACGACGACGTAGGTGGCCTCGTCCGGGGCGTGCATGTCGTAGGCCATCGCGGGCCAGCCGACCACGACCTCGTCGGCGTCCGGTAGCCGCTCGCGGGTCGCGAACTTGCCGCGGGCGTCCGAGACGATCGTGCGGAAGCCGACCGTCTTCGCCATCCGGCACAGCGCCTGGGCGGTGTCGACGGCGCCGAAGACCATCATCACCGGGGCCGGCGCGTAGTGCTCGACGAAGGTGCTCTCGTCGGTGCGGGTCGCGGCAGAGTGGGCCTCGCCCTCGCCGTAGACCTTCGCGCCGGCGGCGTCGCCGGCGAGCGTCGTCGTCACCGACAGGCGGCGGCCGGACTCGAGCGCGGCCTCGACCCGGTCGAGCTCCTCGGCGTCGACGGGCTGGACGAACACCTCGATCTCGCCGCCACAGGGCAGACCGACGTCGAACGCATCGTCGTCGGAGATGCCGTAGCGCAGCAGGAGCGGCGGTCCGCCGGCCAGCACCTCCTCGGCCCGCAGCGCCACGTCTGACTCGACGCAGCCGCCCGAGACCGACCCCACCATCTCGCCGCTCGAGCTGAGCGCGAGCCGGGAGCCGAGCGGGCGCGGGGCGGAGCGGCGGGTGTCGACGACGGTCGCCACCGCGACCCTGTCCCCGGCCGCCAGCATCCGGCGGACGTCGACCAGAACCTCGCGCATGTGGACACGGTAGCAGGTCGTTTGCGCACGCAATCACGCGGATGTGGCCCGCCCCACGCGCGTTCGTCTACAGTTCCGGGTCGCCATGAAGACCTACACCGCCAAACCGGGTGAGATCGAGCGCAGCTGGTACGTCGTCGACGCCGAGTCGAAGACGCTCGGGCGGCTCGCCACGCAGATCGCGGACGTGCTCCGTGGCAAGGGCAAGCCGGCCTACACAGCCCACGTCGACACCGGCGATTTCGTGATCGTCGTGAACGCCGAGAAGATCCACGTCACCGGACAGAAGCTCGACCAGAAGGTGTACTACCGCCACAGCGGCTACCCCGGCGGCCTGCGCACCCGGACGCTGCGCGAGCAGCTCGAGCGCCGGCCCGAGGAGGTCATCCGCAAGGCGGTGCGGGGGATGCTGCCGAAGAACCGGCTCGCCGCCGCACAGCTCAAGAAGCTGAAGGTCTACGCGGGCCCCGACCATCCGCACGCGGCCCAGAACCCCGAACCCCTGCAGGAGAGAGCGTAGTGGCAGACACCGCCGTCTCGTACCGCGGCACCGGCAAGCGCAAGACGTCGGTGGCCCGGGTCGTGCTCGTTCCCGGCGCCGGCGCCATCACGGTCAACGGCAAGGCGATCGAGGAGTACTTCCCCCGCCAGACGCTGCGCGCGATCGCGACCGCGCCCCTGCAGCTGACCGGCACCGACTCGGCGTACGACGTGCGCGCCCGCATCGACGGCGGCGGCATCGCCGGCCAGGCCGGCGCCCTGCGGCACGGCATCTCGCGCGCGCTGATCGGCGTCGACGAGAACCTGCGCACGGAGCTGAAGCGCCAGGGCTTCCTGACCCGCGACGACCGCCAGGTCGAGCGCAAGAAGGCGGGTCTCAAGAAGGCCCGCAAGCGCCCGCAGTTCTCGAAGCGTTAGCGGCCCTACCGTGCGCACGCTGTTCGGCACCGACGGGGTGCGAGGCGTTGCCGGCGTCGACCTGACCGCCGAGCTCGCCCGCGACCTGGGCGCTGCGGCCGCCGCCTGGGCGGGCGAGGGCTCGCGCGTCCTGATCGGCCGCGACACCCGCGAGTCCGGGCCCGAGCTCGAGGAGGCGCTGGCGGAGGGCATCGTCTCCGGCGGCGGCCGGGCCGTCCACGGGGGCGTGATCCCGACGCCGGGCGTCGCCGTCCTCGTCCGTCTCGGCGAGGCCGACCTCGGTTGCGTCATCTCGGCGTCGCACAACCCCTACCAGGACAACGGCATCAAGTTCCTCGGCGGCGACGGGCGCAAGCTGGGCGACGACCTGGAGGCAGCGATCGAACGCCTGGTCGGCTCGGCGCCGGCGGGGTCCGGCGGCTCGGCCGTGGAGCTCGGTGGTGCGGTCGACGAGTACGTGGATTGGCTCGCCTCGACATATGGCCAGGGAGTCGAGGTACCGGGCGGCCTCGTCGTGGACTGCGCAAACGGGGCCGCCCACGCCGCGGCGCCGCTCGTCTTCCGCCGGCTGGAGCTGGACGCGACCTTCCTCGGCGACGCGCCCGACGGGCGCAACATCAACGCCGGCGTCGGCTCGACGCACCTCGACGCCGTGGGCGACGCGGTGCACGCCGCGGGTGCGGCCTGCGGGATCGCGTTCGACGGCGATGCCGACCGCTGCCTGGCCGTCGACGCCGCCGGCCGGCCGGTGAACGGCGACGCCATCATCGCGGCCGTCGCGCTCGCCCGCCGGGTCGACCGGGTCGTCGTCACCTCGATGACGAACCTCGGCTTCCACCGGGTCATGCGCGACCACGGGATCGTGGTCGAGGTGACCGACGTCGGCGACCGCTACGTGCTCGAGCGCATGCTCGCGACCGGCGCGACGCTCGGCGGCGAGCAGTCGGGCCACGTCGTCGACCTCGCCCACCACACGACCGGCGACGGCCTGGCGACGGCGCTCATGCTGCTCGCGGCGCTGCCGCAGCTGGGCATGTCGATGGCCGAGCTGGCCGACCTGATCGTGCCCTTCCCGCAGAAGCTCGTGGCCGTGCGCGCCGACCGCACGGCGCTGGCCGGGTCGGAGCGGATCTGGCAGGAGGTCGCGGCGGCGGAGGCGAAGCTCGGGGAGGACGGGCGGGTGGTGCTCCGGGCCTCGGGCACGGAGCCGGTCGTCCGGGTCATGGTCGAGGCCGCGGATGCCGCGTCGTGCGCGGCCATCTGCAACCATCTGGTCGGGATCGTCCAGACGGAGATCGGGGAGGGCTGATGTGCGGGATCGTCGGATACGTGGGCGGACGCCCGTGCAAGGAGCTCCTGCTGACGGGGCTCGAGCGGCTGGAGTACCGCGGATATGACTCCGCCGGCATCTGCCTGATCAACGGGCGGGCGGACATCACCAGGCGGGTCGGCAAGGTGTCGGCCCTGCGCGATGCCGTCGGCGCCGCGTCGCACCCGGCGACGACCGGCCTCGCCCACACCCGCTGGGCCACCCACGGGGGCGTGATCGAGGCCAACGCGCACCCGATCGAGGCCTGCGAGGGCTCGGGTGTGACGGTCGTCCACAACGGCATCATCGAGAACTACGCGGCGCTTCGGCGCGAGCTGGCCGAGGCCGGCCACGTCTACCACTCCGACACCGACACCGAGGCGATCGCGCACCTGGTCGAGGAGTGCTACGACGGCGACCTCGTCGAGGCGGTGCACAAGGCCTACCAGCGGCTCGACGGGCACTTCGCGTTCGCGGTCGCCCACCAGGACAGCCCCGGCGTGCTCGTCGCCGCCCGGCGCGGCTGCCCGCTGGTCGTCGGCGTCGGCGAGGGCGAGATGTTCATGGCCTCCGCCATCCCGGCGTTCCTGGCCGAGACGCGGAAGGTGCAGCACGTGTTCGACGGCGAGATCGTCGTCGCCCGCACCGACGGCGCGACGTTCCTCTCCGGCGACGGCACCGTGATCGAGCGCGAGGTGCAGGAGGTCGAGTGGGACGACGACGCGGCCGAGAAGCAGGGCTACGAGACGTTCATGCTCAAGGAGATCTGGGAGCAGCCCGACGCGATCGCCGAGACGATCGGCGAGCGGCTCTACCACGGGCAGCTGCAGCTCGACGGGCTCAACCTGACCGACGAGCAGATCCGCGGCCTCTCCCGGATCGTGTTCCTCGCCTGCGGGACCTCGTACCACGCCGGCCTCGTCGGCCGCTACCTGCTCGAGGAGTGGGCGCGGATCCCGTCCGAGTCGGACATCGCCAGCGAGTGGCGCTACCGCCACGCGGTGATCGACGAGAACACGCTCGTGATCGCGATCGCCCAGTCGGGCGAGACGATCGACACGCTGGCGGCGATGAAGGAGGCCCGCGCCCGCGGCGCCCACGTCCTCGCCATCACGAACGTGATGGGCAGCCAGATGACGCGCGAGTGCGACTCGGTGCTCTACACCCGGGCCGGGCTCGAGATCGGCGTCGCCGCCTCGAAGACGTTCACCGCGCAGCTGACGCTGCTCTACCTGCTCGCGCTGCGCCTCGGCACGATCCGCGGCACCGTCACGGGCGAGCGGGCCGAGACGCTGCTCCAGCAGGTGCGGTCGCTGCCCGACCTCGTCCAGCAGACGCTCGAGCGCGGGGAGCTGGTCGAGCCGATCGCCGACCGCTTCGCCGGCAACGAGTTCTTCCTCTACCTGGGCCGCAACATCGGCCTGCCGATCGCGCTCGAGGGCGCGCTCAAGCTGAAGGAGATCTCCTACATCTCGACCGACGCGTACGCCGCAGGCGAGATGAAGCACGGCCCGATCGCGCTCCTCGACGACTCGACGCCGGTGGTCGTGATCGCCACCGACGGCCACGTCTACGAGAAGGTCGTCTCGAACATCGAAGAAGTGCGCGCCCGCGGCGCCCACGTGATCGCCATCGCGACCGAGGGCAACGAGGGCATCCGCGAGCTGGCCGAGCACGTGCTCTACCTGCCGCGCACCGAGCCGGAGCTTCAGCCGGTGCTGGCGGTGCTACCGCTCCAGCAGCTCGCCTACGCCATCGCGACGCGCCGCGGCCTCGACGTCGACAAGCCGCGGAACCTGGCGAAGACCGTCACGGTGGAGTAGGCGCCGTCGGCGCGGTTGAGAAACGAATTGAGAAACTCGCCGGGATTCGCGGGCGCCTCTCGCTGAGAGCGCGAACGGCCTGATCGTGGTGCGTTTTGTCGCCGTTCACGAAGGCGATGGAAGAGGTGCGCCGGCGCCGTCGGGCCGCTGCGGCGTGAGCGAGCGCGAGTGGCGGTATCGGCCGGCGCACCCGCACGTTCACATCCTCCGGTTTGTCGCCCCGGACGCGGCTATAGGAACCCCTACCCACTTAAGGCCCGGCAACCCATAAGACTCATGAAACCTGCTCTTCGCCGGCGTTCGAGTCGGAGCCTCTAGAGGCCCTCGAGTGCGTACGGGTTGAGGAACTGGCGGCCCCAGAAGAACCCACGGTCAGCGGTCGTGAGGTTCGCCTGGTCGCAGACGTCGTTCCACGATCGTCGGATCGTTTCGATCTGGTGATCGACGATGGATCGAGCCTCGTGTTCTGCCAGTCGGTAGATGGATGCGCGCTCGATGCAGCCGGCGACCTGGCTGTCTCGCCAGCCGTCGCCTTGACCGGGTGTCGAGGGGTATCCGATTCCCATGAGTTGCTGCATGACCTGGCCGGAGCGGGGCCCGGGACAGAGGTCGTAGGCGGGGGTGAGGCTGAGCAACTGGCCGTCCCAGAAGGCGGCATGGTTACGGGCGTGGTCATCGTTGTTGCCGACGAGAATGTTGAAGGTGATCCTGGAGAACAACTCGCGGAGCGTTTCTTGCGGGTTGGCGAAGCGGCTGCGGATCATGTCGGCCAGCTCCGAGTAGCTCGCGTAGCGGGCGAACATCTCATCGAGCTCGAAGAGGGTCAGCGCGGAGACCATCAATCGGCGTTCACCGCTGGGCGTGCGATCAAACCGATCGATCAGGAGCACGTCTCGGCCAAGAACCTGGGTCAGCGAGACAGCGCAGACGTCGAGGCCGACGAGTCGCG
Organism: Gaiellales bacterium; assembly: GCA_036273515.1. Lineage (GTDB taxonomy): Bacteria > Actinomycetota > Thermoleophilia > Gaiellales > JAICJC01 > JAICJC01. The sequence goes on along the minus strand of DASUHM010000050.1, from coordinate 31,532 downwards.
CCAGCGTTGTCGCCACGAATTCTCCCTTGACGACGGGGTGGGGATCGTCGGTCGCGCTGAACTTGGCAATCAGGTGTCGATTCCCGTCAGTCAAGGTGGCTTTCGGCCGCGCTCCGCCGATCGAACCGCCGTGGAGGAGCGCCTGATCGAGTTCGGGTGAGAGCGGCTCGTTCTCCTGGACGAGCCATGCCGCCTGCTCGAGCTCCTCCAAGGTGGCTTTGGACGCTCTCGGCACATAGACATCGGGCGATTCCTGGAAGTCGAGCGCGCCGATCCGATCGCTCCCCGATCTGAGCAGGTAGGTCAACGTGTCCAGGTCGGCGGTGTCTGTCGCGGATCGGCCGACGAGGGTCTGAAGAATGACCCTCTTCCCCCAGGCGTCCGGAGCGGCGTCGCTGATGCAGCCGGCGATCGAGAGGGCGTTCAACGGGTGAATCCGGCCCGCGCGGAGAGGCAGCTCCGGCAGGTAGACAGGGATCGCATCCGCGCGTCCCCGGTAGCTTCGACCGTAGGTGAAGCTGATCAATCCGCCGGCGCGGCGATCCAATCTGCCAGCGGGAACTGGGGACGTCTGCCCGGGAAGCCAGATCCAGACGAAGGCATGATCGTTAGAAGTCATCATCAACCTCAGCCTCCCGGCGCGCTCGCTTCGGCAACAGCGTCAGGCGGTCAGCGAGCTGTCGCTCCTCCATGACCAACCGCGATCGCTCCGGCTCGAACAGCGGAACGCCGCAGACGACCGCGGCCTCGAACGCCGTTCCGAGTGCGACACTGAGATCGCCGTGCTCGAGCTTCCAGATCGTGTGTCGAGCGACTCCGACCCGCTCGGCGAGATCGTTCTGCGTCCATCGCCGCTCGATGCGAGCAGCACGGATCAGATCCCCCAGGATTCGGGCTGCCTCAGCGGCGATCGGAGAATGAGCGCGAGAACGGGGCATATCTAGAATAATAGACCATAAAGGACGTAAGGTCTAGAATTCTAGCAATCGACCGGATCGCGGAGCACTCGGGCGTGAGCGCAGGGCGCGGTGGAGGCCGATCTCCTCGAGCGCGCACACGTAGCCGGCGCCGCCGAGCCCGTGCACCCTGGCGCAGCGCGCATCCTGGTAGCGGACGGACTGGCTGTCACCGAACCCGGCGACGAGACTCTGGGCGACGGCCGCCGCCTGCGCCTCGCCGGTGCCGGACGCCGCGGTCGGATGGTGCGGCTGCATGCCCGCGCACGCGGGAGCGCCAGCGATGACGACGAGCAGCGAAATCAGGAGGCGGCGACACACGCTGTTTTCCAGCGTACGGGCGGTCCCGCCGGCCCAGAACCCCGCTCGGTCAGTCCTCAGCCGCCCAGCGCGTCCGCGATGGCCGCGAACGCCGCCAGGCAGCAGCCCTCGAGCTCCTCGTCGGTCGGCGCGGGCCAGGTCGAGAGCTTGACGCAGACGATGTCCACCGGGACGTTGATCCAGACCATCTGGCCGTGGATTCCGAGCGCGGCGTAGACCGTGTCGCGCTCGAGCACCCAGAACTGGCTGCGGTACATCTCGCCCGCGTGCACCTCGACGTCCTCGGCACGCGCGTAGGCGGCGATGCACTCGTCGTCGCCGTGGCGGGTGTCGAGCACCCAGTCGCGGGGGACGACCTCGGCGTCACCGACCCGGCCCTCGCGCAGGTGCATGAGCCCGAACCGGCCGAGGTCGCGCAGGGTGGCGCAGACGCCGCCGTCCGGCAGGGCGACGCCGTGGCGGATCGTGATGTCGGCGTCCTGCTCCGCGCCGATCCGCGACCACAGCGTCTCGCTCACGAGCTCCGGGTAGCGCATCCCCGACGCGCGCTCGAGCACCCATGCGAGTAGCTCGGTCAGGATCGAGCGGTAGTCGAACACCTGGCCGTGCGGGCGGGCGTTTCCGAGCTGGGTGATCTGCTCGTACACGTGCGCGGCGGCGGGCTCGCCGGCCGCCGGCCTCCAGCCGGCCAGCACCTCGGTCAGGAACACGTCCGACGCCGGGTCGTCGTAGGTCTCGTCGTAGGCGGTGCCGGTGCGCATGTCGAGCACGTGGCGCACGGTCGCGTCCTCGAAGCTCGTGCCCGCGAGCTCGTCGATGTACCCCGTCACGGGCGCGTCGGGATCGATCAGCCCGCGGCCGGCGAGGACCCCCGCGACCGTGCCCGCGATGGACTTCGAGACCGACTGGAGCAGGTGGGTCGTCGCCGGCGTCATGCCCGCGCCGTAGTGCTCCATCGCCACCCGGCCACCCCGCAGCACGAGGAAGCCGTCGGCGTACGTGCGCTCGAGCATGTCGGCGACCGTCAGGCGCTCGCCCGCCCAGGAGAACGTGATGGCGGCGACGTCGCGCAGGTCGGTCTCGAGCGAGAGCACCGGCCCCGTGCCGCGCTCGATCCGCGCCGTCGGCACGATCTCGCGCGTGTGCAGGAAGCCCCACCGCAGATGCGGGTAGGTCGACCAGTTGTGGACGCCGACGACGCGGTCGCCCGACGGCGGCAGGCCCTGCATGAGTCCGGAGGCGTCGTCGATGGCGGCGATGATATGTGTCCCGCCGGTTGACTTGGCGAGGTCAGGGGAGTATCCCTTCGGTCAGCCGAGAGGAGGCCTCCAGTAGACGCTCGCCGGATTCGCCGTGCCGTGGTGGCCGCGTGTCTTGTGATCGGTGCGCTCGCGGCGTCGTCGGCGCAGGCGGCGACGAACTACGCCGTGGTGCCGATCACCGACGAGGCCGGGATCGACAGCGCCAGCCTGAACGCGGACGGCCAGGTCGCTCTCTCCGTCTTCCAGGGCAGCTGCTGCGACGACGCCGGCTACTGGTCGCACGGGACGGTCACGATCCTGCCGCCGGCCTGCATGCTCTGCAACGGCTTCGGCGCGTCCGCCTCCGCGATCAACGGGGCCGGACAGATCACGGGCAGCGTGTCGAACTTCGACACGACGACCCAGCGGGACTTCAACCAGGCGTACAGATACTCGATCGCGACCGGGATGACGACCCTGATCCCGACGCTGGGTGGGGTCAGCGCCGCTGGGGAGGGCATCAACGGCGCCGGGCAGGTGGTCGGCGAGGCCGACCTGGCCTCGGGCGAGACGCACGCGTTCCTCTGGAACGGCTCGACGGTCAAGGACCTCGGCACCCTCGGCGGACAGAACAGCGTCGCCTACGCGACCTATGCCACCGGCCAGGCCGTGGGCTGCGCGCAGACGGCGGGCGGCAAGTACCACCCGTTCCGCTATCAGGCCGGAACCATTACCGACCTCGGCCTCCCGGCCGGAATGACCCAGGGCTGTGCGACCTCGGTCAACTCCTCCGGCACGGTGCTCGGGTACGCGCTGAACGGCAGCGGCGGGTGCGCGACCTGGCTCTGGCACGCTGGGACGCGCACGGTGCTCCCCAAGCTGAATGCCCAGTGCATCCTGCCGGGCTCCATCCCGGGTGGAAGCAGCCTGCCGAACAATCCCGGGCACATCGCCAACACCGGCCAGGTCGTCGGCGGGATCACCGTCTCGCCTGGGCTTCTCCAGCCGGTCGTCTACCAGGGTGGTGCCGTCGCGCGGATCACCGCCGCGCAGACGCCGTTCGACCCGCCGTCCACGCACCCCGGGGTCACGCCGGGATGGTCGGGCGAGGCGACGAGCAACAACCTCCACGGCCTGATCACCGCGCTCGGGCCGAACGACAACGGCTCGAACACCCTCTACCTCTTCACGCCGATCGCGATCCACGACGAGACGAGCCCGGCCATCCAGTACTCGAGCGGCTGGACGCGCACGGCCCTGACCGGCGCGTACGGCGGCTTCGTCGAGCGGTCCTCGACGTCCGGCGCGACGGCGACGCTGACCTTCACGGGCGTGAGCGTATCGGTCATCGGCGCGCGCGGGCCGGGGCTCGGCTCGGCGTCCATCCAGATCGACGGGAAGGCCAAGGGCACGGTGAGCGAGGCCGGCGCGGCCAAGACCCGCGTCCGCCTCGACCGGATCTTCTTCGCGACACCCGGGACGCATACGCTCCGCGTCGATGTCCAGTCAGGCACCTTCAAGCTCGACGCCATCACCGTCACGCCGCACTAGCGACGCGCCGGCGACGGAGACGCCGAGCGAGCTCGAGGCCCTCCGCTTCTGGCTCAAGCTCGGGTGCATCAGCTTCGGCGGGCCCGCCGGGCAGATCGCGATCATGCACGACGAGCTGGTCGAGCGCCGCCGCTGGATCACGGAACGCCGGTTCCTGCACGCGCTCAACTTCTGCATGGCCATGCCCGGGCCGGAGGCCCAGCAGCTCGCGACGTACGTCGGGTACACGCTCTACGGCGTTCGCGGCGCGATCGCGTCTGGCGGGCTCTTCGTGGCTCCGTCGTTCGTGCTGCTCTGCGTGATGAGCGGCGTCTACGTGGAGTACGGCGACGTGACCGTCGTGGAGGGCGCCGTGAGCGGCCTCGGCGCGGCGGTCGTCGCGCTCGTCAGCGCGGCCGTGCTCCGCGTCGGCGGCCGGGTCATCCACACGCGCGCGGCCGTGGCGCTGGCGGCCGTCGCGTTCGCGGCGATCGTCGCGGGCGTGCCGTTCCCCGTCATCATCGTGGTGGCGGGCGCGATCGGGTACGCGGCCGGGCGCTCGCGGCCATCGCTCCTCGGCCGTCCCGCGAGCCACGGCGACGACGACGTGGACGACGATGCCGGCGCCGGCGTGAACGTGCGCCGCCGGCTCGTGCGGGGGCTCCTGATCTGGCTGGTGCCCGTTGCGCTGCTCGTGCTCGCGGGCGGCCTCGTGGGGCAGCTGGCCGGGTTCTTCACCATCGCGGCGCTGGTCACCTTCGGCGGCGCCTACGCGGTGCTGCCGTTCGTCGCCAGCGCGGCCGTGAACCACTACGGCTGGCTGTCCTCCAAGGACATGGTGGCCGGCCTCGCCCTGGGGGAGTCGACGCCGGGGCCGCTGATCATGGTGAACACGTTCGTCGGGTTCGTCGCCGGCTATCGCGTCGAGGGCAACCTGGCGTGGGGCGTCGCCGGAGCGGTGATCGCGACGCTCGCGACGTTCGTGCCCTGCTTCGTGCTCGTCATCACCGGTGCGCCGGTCATCGACCGCATCCGGTCGACGGGCAGCTTCGGGAACGGGCTGAACGGCGTGACCATCTCGGTCGTCGGCGTGATCGCCGCCCTCGCCGTCTTCGTCGCCCGCCACGCGCTCGTGGTCAACGGGGATGTCGATCTCGTCCTCGCGACGCTGGCTGCCGCGGCGTTCGTGGCGGTCTGGCGGTTCCGCGCCGGCGTCGTCCCGGTCGTCCTCACCTGCGCCGCGGTCGGCATCGTCCACACCGCGCTCGGCTGAATACCCGGTGCCAGGCACCGGTTATGCACCCGGATGTCAGCCGGGTCTGCGGCGGCGCTGCGAGGCGCGGCGGGCGGCGATGGCCGCCTCGGGCCGCGCGGTCGGCACGTGGCCGGGGACGACCGGCGACGTCTCGACGGTCTCCGGTGCCGGCTCGGGCGTCCGGCGGCGGAAGAGGACGATGAAGATGACGAGTGCGACCACCAGCGTGGTGGCAGCCACCCATACGTTGATGCGCTGGCCGAAGACGTGGTCGGCCGGGTCGATCTTCATCGTCTCGAGCGGAAGCCGGATGAGGTCGTAGAGCACGACGTAGAGCGCAAAGATCGTCCCGATGGGCACCCGGCGCCAGTAACGACGGGTGAACCACAGGAGCACCAGGCACATGAGCGCGTCCCAGATCGACTCGTAGAGGAACATCGGCTGGAACGTCGAGTAGTTCTCATAGCCCTGGTAGCGGTGGGGCCGGTCGATCTTGACCGCCCAGGGCAGGCTGGACGGATGCCCGTAGAGCTCCTGGTTCGCATAGTTGCCCCAGCGGCCGAGGGCCTGCGCGAGGATGAGCCCGGGGGCGATGCAGTCGGCCACCTGCCAGAACGGCAGCCGCGCCCGCCGGCAGCCGATCCACGTTCCCAGCATCCCGCCGAGCACCGCGCCCCAGATGCCGAGCCCGCCCTGCCAGATCTTCGGCGTGTCGGCGAGGTGGTGCGGCCAGAAGGCCCCCCAGTCGGTGATGACGTGGTAGAGGCGCGCGCCGACCAGGCCGAACGGCACCGTCCACACGGCGATCGTGTAGGCGAGGTCGGGGTCGATGCGGCGGCGGCGGAACTCGCGCCGCGCCATCCACCCCGCGAGCAGCACGCCGCACGCGAGCAGGAGCCCATACCAGCGGGGCTGCAGCGCCCCCAACCGGAAGATGTAGGGACTCGACGGGCTGGGGATCGCAAGCAGGATCAACGCGCCGGATCGTAGTCCCGAAGGGCCCTGAACGGGGGCGCAGGCGGTTACATGGCCCTGGCCTGGACGGGGAGGTGGCCTCCGCCGAGGCGGGGAGGCGGGCGTTCCACGGTTCGGCGGATGCCGATCACGCTGTTTCGGCGGGGGGCGGCCGCGCCTGAGGCGCCGAGACACCCTCCATGAACACTCGACTTCGCGCATTCGTGGTGGGGCTGGTAGTGGTGATGAGCGTGGGCACGCTCGGAGCGGCCGTGGCGACGGGGGCGACGCTGCGCCCGCGGACGGTCATGCTGGAGAAGCTGAACGAGGTGCGGGCCGCACACGGCCTGGGGGCCGTGCGCCCGGCGCTCCTGCTCCGGCTGACGGCGCAGCGGCACTCGGACGACATGGTGATCCGCGACTACTTCAGCCACACGAGCCCTGGCGGCGGCACGTTCCTCGACCGCATCACGAAGAGCGGCTTCGTCTCCGGCTATTCGTGGGAGGCCGGCGAGACGCTCGCGTGGGGCACCGGCGTCCTCGGCAAGCCGGGCCACGTGATCGTCGCCTGGCTGAACAGCCCCGAGCATCGCGCCATCCTGCTCTCGCCCACCTGGTCGCGCATCGGCATCAGCCGGGCCTGCGGCCGCTTCCTCGGCCACACCGGCGCCTGCGTCTGGACGGCCGACTGGGTCAAGCGCTGGTAGACCGCGACTCGCCGAGCGCCGGCCTCCGGGCCGGCGCGGGCGGGCTCGTGGACGCGATCCACACCGCGACCGCGACCGACATGGCGGCCACCGCCGCATAGGCGGCCCGGTCGCCGGCGGCCTGCGAGACGGCCCCGGCGGCGACCGGCGCCACGAGCATCGAGGCCGCCCAGACGATGTTGAGCAGCGCGGCGACCGTGGCGACGCCGATCCCGGCCTCCCGCCCGCCGACGGCGCCGAGCGGGAACGTGACCGTGTAGAGCACCGCGGCAACCGGCCCGCGCGCGAGCAGGAACACCACCACCGACGCGGACGCCGTGCTCGCGAGCGGGATCAGCATGATCGCCGCGGCGAAGGCACACGCGGCCGCGCCGACGCTCGCCCGCACCGCCCGGTCGCCGAGGTGGGCGACGCCTGCGCTGATCCCGATGAAGAGGACGGCCGAGGCGGCGAAGGCGGCGCCGATCCCGGCGGCGGTCACGCCGTCGCGATGCAGCTCGAGCGGCACGAGCAGGTTGACCGCCCCGCCGATCATGCCGCCGAGCGCCATCAGCACGAGGCTCGTCACCACCAGGCGGTCGTGGAGGGCGGCGAGGACGGCGCCGCCGGCAGCGATGTCCTTGCTCGCCTCGCGGTGGCCGGTCCCGGACGTTTCCAGCGCGAGCGCCGTGACGATCAGGCCGGTGACGACCGCGGCGACGGTGAACGGGGCGGCGAGGCCATAGCGGTCGACGAGGACGCCGGCGAAGGCGGGCCCGGCGACGTTGCCGACGCCGGCCGTCGTCACGGTGAGCGCGAGCGCCTTCGAGCCGCGCTCGCCGGCGGCCTCGCTGAGCCAGGCGAGGCCGGTCGTCCACAGGGCGCCGAACCCGACGCCGAAGAGGGTGCGCGCGGCGACGAGCCCCCAGAAGCTCGACGCGACTCCCTGGCCGGCGTCGCCGAGGGCGATCAGGGCGAGCGCCACGAGCGTCACCCGGCGCACGCCGAAGCGGTCGCCGACCATGCCGGCGGGGATCGAGACGATCAGGATCGCGACGCTTGCGCTGGCGAGCAGGAAGCCCGACTCGAGCGGGGAGAGCGCGAAGCGGTGCGCGTACTCGGGGACGAGCGGGATGATTGCGCTCCACATCGCCTCGCCGACGAACACGGCCGCGAACAGCAGAAGGACGACCGGGCGCCGCACCCGGGCAGAATGCCAGACGGCCAGCCCAGGGCGCGGCGCCTGCCGTGCCCACACCCCGAGCCGGCGCCGGCCCGGGGATCCGCGAAGGTTCTAGCGGTGCATGAGGGGATCGAGGTAGACGTCGTCGATCCGCCAGTTGCCGCCGGTGGAGAGTGGCGTGAACCGGAACTGCACCGACTGGGTCAGCAGGGGAAGGACGCCGCCGAGCATGGGGTACGGCTGGGTCGCCTGCCAGGTCTTGGTGCCGGCGAACGTGGCCTGGTCGGAGATCCGCAGCGTGCTGCCGAGCCCACCGAGGAGGGCGCCGACGCCGCCGTTGTAGATCACCTGGACGCGCATGTTCGAGCTGGCCGCGCCGGTGTTCTGGATGAACAGCCGCATCTTCGAGTCGAGGAGGCCGATGCACATCGGCGGCGAGGTGGCGCTGCTCCCGGCGGGGAGGGACAGCGAGTGGCTGTCGGCGACGCTGCCGACCATCCACGGCTCGTTGCCGGAAACGACGTGCGCGCCGCCCGCGAGCGTCCAGCCAGTCGCGCCGTGCTCGAAGCCGCCATCGGGAGCCGCCGCGTAGTAGGCGCCATCGGTGCGGTCGACCGGCTGGAACACTGGGGAGGTGGGATTGGGACATGCGAGGCCGAGCGACGCCGCGTGTGCGGGCGCGGCGGCCGAGGCGGTCACGGCGGCGGCCGACGCGAGCGTGGCCAGGCCGAGGAGGATGCGAGCGGGGATGCGGAGAGCCACGGTGCTCCTTGCAGCGGGGGTCGAGGCGAAGGCGCGGACACGGGGGAGCGTCGCGCCGAGCCTCAGAGTGGAGAGGGAACGGCCGCCGCGCGTCCCCTGTTTCGGTGATCGTGATATCAACCTGTTGGTGTTTTTGCCGATGACTCTGATAAGATGTCGCGTTCCGAAGATGATCGGCTGGTCGAGCAGTCGCGCGCGCGCATGCGCCGGGCGCCGATCCGGCGCGAGGCCGTCGCGACCGCCGTCGTCGTCGCGGCGTTCGGCGTCTGCGAGGGCGCGATTCACGCCTGGGCGCCCGACCCGGCCGGACACAGCGTGCTCACCGCCGCCCTGCTCGTGCTCTGCTACGCCGCCGTCGCCCGCGTGCAGTTCGAGGTCGGCGCCGGCGCCGCCGTCCTGACGCAGCTCGTCTTCGTCCCCATGCTGTTCCTCGCCGCCCCGGCCGTGGTACCGCTCCTGGTCGTGCTCGGCTATGCCCTGAGCGCCCTTCCGCGCCACCTGCGCGGCGACTGGCATCCCGGCCGGCTCGGGCTGCACGTGGTCAGCTCCTGCTACGCGATCGGGCCGGTGGTCGTGCTCGCGCTCGCGGGCCGTCCCGGCCCGACGCTCGCGCCGCGCACGCTCGCGATCGTCGCGGCGGGCCTCGTCGCCCAGTTCGCGATCGACGTCGGCACGTGGGCGGCGCTCGGCCACTCGCCGCGCGGCCAGGCCCGCGCCCTCGCCGTCGCCTGGCGCGTCGACCTCGCCCTGACGCCGCTCGCACTCGCCCTCGTTGCCGCCGCTGGCGGCCACCGCTACGCCTTCCTGCTCGGCCTCCCGCTGGTCGCCCTGCTGGCCGAGTTCGCCAACCACCGCAGCGCCAGCGTCGGCCAGGCCGAGGAGCTGTCCGAGGCCTACCTGGGGACGGCGCTCCTGCTCGGCGACGTGGTCGAGGCCGACGACTCCTACACCGGCCTGCACAGCCGCGACGTCGTCTCCCTCGTGCTGGACGTCAGCGACCGCATGGGCCTCGACGAGGACGCCCGCCATAAGGCCCGTCTGACCGCGCTGCTCCACGACGTGGGCAAGGTGTGCATCCCCAACGAGATCATCCGCAAGCCCGGCGCGCTGACGCCAGAGGAGCGCAGGGTCATCGAGACGCACACCGTCGAGGGCGAACGAATGCTGAAGCAGGTCGGCGGCCTTCTCGGCGACATCGGCACGCTCGTCCGCTCGTGCCACGAGCGCTGGGACGGCGGCGGCTACCCCGACCGGCTCGCCGGCGCCGACATCCCGCTCGTGGCCCGGATCGTGTGCGCGTGCGATGCCTTCAGCGCGATGACGACCGACCGCAGCTACCGGGCCGCGATGACTCACGAGGCCGCGGTCGCCGAGCTCCACCGCTGCGCCGGGACGCACTTCGATCCGGCCGTCGTCGATGCGCTCGTCGCGGTCGCCGGCGCGCATGCGCCGGGTCGGCTCGAGCAGGCCGCGTAGTTCACACTGGCCCGGCATCCGCCGTCGAGGCTAAGATGCCTCGCCCGCGGGTAGAGGAGGCGGCCCGCGCCGGCCAGGAGGGTCAACGTCTCCGGGGTTGGTGATCGTGTGGGTACACGTTTCTTGGTGCGCGGAGCCATGGCTTCGTGCGGCCTCGCGGCGGTCGTCGCCGCGGGTGGTGTCGCGACGGCGACGGGCGCGAGCAGCCACGCCGTCGCGCTGCGGGGGAGTGCCCCCGCGTGGACGGCGCACGCCGCCGTCCGGCCGGCGAACGCGTCCGGCCGGGTGAGCTTGCGGGTGTACCTCGCTCCCCGGGGCGGCCTGGCGGCGCTTCGGGCCGCCGTGGCCGCGGTGGCCACGCCGGGCAGCGCGACGTACCACCGCTTCCTCACGCCCGCGCAGTACCGCGCGAAGTACGAGCCCACGGCGGCAGCCGTCTCGTCCGTGAGCGCGTGGCTGCGATCCGCCGGGCTGCGGGTGACGGCCGTCGAGGCCTCGCACCGCTACGTGAGCGCAAGCGGCAGCGTCGCCGCCGCCGAGAAGGCGTTCGGGCGCAGGCTGAACATCTACGAGCATCACGGCCGGCTCGTTCGCGGGCCTGCCGGAAACGCCCGCGTCCCGGCCGCAGTGGCCGCGTCCGTCCTGGGCGTGACCGGGCTCTCGACGCCGAGCGCGTCGCGCGTCCAGATCGGCCCGCCGCCGGCGGGATTCCGGAACGCCCGCCCGTGCTCCCAGAGTTACGGCGCGGTCAAGGCGACGTCGCTGCCCAAGTTCCGGGGCAGCCACCGTGACTTCGCCGTCTGCGGATACACGCCGAAGCAGTTCCGCGGGGCCTACGGCGTGAGCGCCACCGGCCTTACGGGCAAGGGCACCAGCATCGGCATCGTCGACGCTTTCGCCGCGGGGACGATCCGCAAGGACGCGAACATCTACGCGAGCCGCCACGGGGACGAGCCCTTCCACGGGCGCCAGTTCTCGCAGGTGCTCCCGAGCTCGTTCGCGCTGCACCCGAACCAGTGCCAGACCCCGGCCGACTGGGCCGGCGAAGAGACGCTCGACGTCGAGGCCGCGCACGGTCTCGCCACCAAGGCGAACGTCGTCTACTACGGCGCCAAGAGCTGCCTGAACCAGGACCTCCAGGACGCGCTCGCGCGGGTCGACGACCAGAACAAGGTGTCGGTCGTCTCCAACTCGTACGGCGGCCCGATGTCCGGTGAGACCTCGGGCGACATCGCCGCCCAGGAGCAGGTCGTCCTGCAGGGCGAGATGCAGGGCATCACGTTCCTGTTCTCGTCGGGCGACAACGGCGACTGGCAGGCGATCGAGGGGTTCAAGGACACCGACTATCCGGCGTCCGACCCGTTCGTCACCGCCGTCGGCGGCACCAGCACGGCCATCGGTCGCAAGAACAACCTGCTGTGGCAGACCGGCTGGGGCACCGAGAAGTTCAACCTCTCGGACACTGGCAAGGGATGGGTGCCCTTCGCGCCCAACCCGTTCCTGTACGGCGCGGGCGGCGGCATCTCGCCGGTGTTCCCGCGGCCCAGTTACCAGAACGGCGTCGTGTCCGCGAACGGCCGCGGCTACCCGGACGTCGCGCTGGACGCCGATCCGACGACCGGCATGCTGGTCGGGGAGACGCAGATCTTCCCGAAGGGGACGTTCTACGGCGAGTACCGCATCGGCGGCACGAGCCTCGCCTCGCCGCTGATGGCCGGCATCGTCGCCGACGCGGTCCAGCACGCCAAGAGCCGCCTCGGCTTCCTGAACATCGCCATCTACAAGATGGCGAAGGCGCACTTCGGTGCGTTCAGGGATGTCCGCTCGATCCCGGGTGCGAACATCCGCCCGGACTTCGCGAACGGCCTGAACAAGGCCGACGGGATCCTCTACAGCGTTCGCACGTTCGACCAGGACTCGAGCCTGACCACCGGGCCGGGCTGGGATGACGTGACGGGCGTCGGCTCCCCGAACGCCGTCTTCCTGAAGGCGTTCGGAAGCGGCGGCGCCTGAGCTGATCGCAGGGGGCGCCCCGGGTGCGGCCGGGGCGCCCCGCTTCATCTCGCGGGTGAGGCGGGCAGGAGCGACGCGGCCGCCGGTCGACGAGCGCCTGGGCCAGCTCGAGCCGGCGGATCATCCCGCCGGAGTAGGTCGAGATGAGCCGGTCGGCCGAGTCCGAGGCCCACCGTCTCGAGCATCTCGGCCACGACGCCCGAGCAGGCGGCGTACGTCCATCGGGTGGCGGGCGACGTCGACGCCGAACACGCGCGCCGTGCCCTTCGTGGCCGGGAGCAGGGTCGTCAGCACGAGGATCGTGGTTGTCTTACCGGCCCCGTTCGGACCGAGGAGGCCGAACACCTCGCCCGCGCCGACCTCGAGATCGACGTCGTCCACGGCGGTCGTCTCGCCGAAGCGGACGCGCAGGTCGCGGATCTCCACGGCGGCCGGCGCAGCTCACCGCTCGAGTGCCTCGAGCAGCGCGCCCAGCGGCCGGAGGTGGAGGTCGGGGAAGGCCGTGCCGGCGGGCGCCTTCTCGAGCCAGGCAATCGCCCCGTGTGGCACGTGGCCGGCGAGGGAGACGTCGGGATCGAGCACGAAGGCGAGGTACTCCCACCGGCCGCGCGGCCACGGGCAGACCTGCGGCGTCGCCGTGCAGCCGAGGCGCCGGATCTTGACGTCGAACGGCCCGCGCAGAACGACCACGACGGGATGCGCTGGGTAGGAGCTCGGCCGGCCGCCGAACATCCGGGCGATCTTCCGCGGCGTCGTTGAGACCCGGTCGAACTGGCTGATCTGGTCGCGAAGGGCGCCATGAGAGGCGTTGTGAGCCAGGTACAGGATGTTGAGCCGGCGCATCATCTTGTCGTCGAGTCGCCGGAGCGCGTTCAGGTCGAAGGCCCGGGGATCGACGAGCTGCACAGCCTGCGTCTTCCCCGACGCGCGTCGAGCCGCGATCGGTAGACGGCCTCGATCTCGGCGACGGCGGCGCCCGCGCGCTGCAGGGTCTGCGGTGGTGACCTGGTGCGACTGGTTTTGAACCACTGCCATGAAGAACCCCGGCGGCGTCGGTTTCTTCAGCCTTGCGCGGACGCACACATATCATCCGCGGACGCCACGGACCCAGGGAGGGTGACCCACATGAGCACACCGCCGAAGGAGGGCCACGGGCCGCAGGGAAGCATCGTCGCGGCGCAGCGGAGCGCGCGGCCGATCGATCCCGGCGTCACCATCGGCCACGTCCACCTGCGGACAGCCGACATCGACCGCATCCGCCACTTCTACGTCGACGTGCTCGGCTTCGACGTCACCGCCGAGGCCCGCGACGTCCCGGGCTGGGGCACGACCGGCGACCTCCTGTTCGTGTCGGCGGGCGGCTATCACCACCACCTCGGCTTCAACACCTGGAAGTCGGCAGGGGGCGGGCCGCAGCCCGACGGCGTCGCCGGCCTGCACCATGTCGCCATCCGCTATCCGACCCGGCCCGCGCTCGCCGACGCGCTGCGACGCCTGCGCGAGATCGACTGGCCGATCCGCCAGGCCACCGACCACGGCACGCACGAGGCCATCTACCTGAGCGATCCCGACGGGAACGACCTCGAGCTGATGTGGGACCGGCCGCCGGAGCAGTGGCCGCGCGACGGCGACGGGCACGCCGCCTATGCCGACGGCGAGCTCGACCTCGACCAGCTCCTGACCGAGGCGCCCTAGGTCAGGCCCTCATCACGCCAATTGGCATCCGGCGTGGATGTCAATTGCGTGGTTGGCTAGCTCTCTTCGCGGCGCACCGGGACGACCTCGACGTCGCGCCGGTGGAACCCGACCCGCCAGCTGTAGGTGTCGCGGCGGGACGGGAAGAAGTCGGGCCAGTCCTTCAGCATCATCCAGGCGGCGACCAGCAGGATGGCGGCGTCGAGGACGATGGGGCCGGAGCGGTCGGCCACCCAGCCGGCGGCGACGACGAGCGTCGCGACGAGCCCGGCCCAGCACTCGTGCACGCGAAAGCCGACCACGTACACCCGCGGTCCCAGCGGGTGGTGGCGCACGTCCAGCAGCGCGCGGAGCGTTCGGGCCATGCCCTCGTTATCGGCAGGTCTGGCGCTCGCTCAACCTTGAGCGACGGCGGCACCGGCCGCCTCGCATGCGCGGGCGACGTTGGCCGCGTGCATGGTGCGATCCGCCGTCCCGGCCGACCGCTGCGGGAACGAGATCTGCCCGGCATCCTCCGCCGGGTGGCCCGCCTCGGCGTGCGCCAGCACGGCCTCGAGGTAGGTCAGATCCTCCTCGGCGATGCGAAGCGCCTCGTCGCTCGTGTGCGGCTTGCCGTGGCCGACGACCACGTACAGCGGCCGCTCGCGCTCGATCACGCCCGCGAGCTCCTGCAGCGTCGTCCGGTAGGCGGCCACCGAGTCGTAGACGCCCGGGATCTCGAGCGCCGAGAGGTAGTCGCCGACGACGAGCAGGTGCTCGTCGGGAAGTGACACGATCATGCCGTCGTCGGTGTGCCCGGGCGCGGCCCGGCAGACGCCGCGCCACGGCCCCATGCGCACCTCGGCCGGCGGGTCGACCTCCTGATCGACGCGCAGCCGGTCGATCGAGCGGTGGCCGATCAGGAACTCGGCGGTCTCGCGCTCGATCTCCTGGCGGGCAACGCCCGAGCGGATGCGCTCGGCCGCCGCCGAGCTGGCCGTGACCTGCACGTCGGAGAGGACCCCGAGGGCCATCACGTGATCCCAGTCGGAGTGCGTCACCAGCACCTGCGTGACCGGCATGGCCGACGCGCCGACGACCTCCTCGATCTCCCACGGCGAGATTCCGGGGTCGACCAGGAGCCGCTCGCCCGCCCGCCGCAGCTCGAGCGTCGTCGTCTGGTAGAGGGTGCTGGGCCACCACGTCGCCGTGCCCGTCAGCGGGATCGCCCTTGGCATCGCCCTAGCATAGTATGGCCCGATGCGGGTTGGGATCGACCTCATCGAGATCGACCGCGTGGCCCGTGCGCTCGAGCGGCACCCGCGCTTCGTCGAGCGCGTGTTCACCCAGATCGAGCGCGACTACTGCCTCTCGCGCGCGAACCCGGCGCAGCACTTCGCCGCCCGCTTCGCGGGCAAGGAGGCGGTCGGCAAGGCGCTCGGGTTCGGGGTGCCGTTCACCTGGCGTGAGATCGAGATCGCCGGCCGGCCCAAGCCCGGCGTGAGCCTGTCCGGGCGCACCGCCGCGTGGGCGCAGCGGGTGAAGGCGGGCGCGATCGACCTGAGCATGACCCACTCGAAGGGGATGGCGGCCGCGGTGGCCGTCGTCGGCGACGCATGATCCAGACGCTCCCGCTGTACGACGCGGGCGAGATGCGGACGGCGGACGCCGGCGCGATCGAGACGGTCGGAATCCCCGGAGCGGTGCTCATGGAGCGGGCCGGCCTCGCGGCCGCCGGCGAGATCGCGCGCTCGTACCCGCGCACGACCGTCGCGGTCGTCTGCGGCGGCGGCAACAACGGCGGCGACGGCTTCGTCGTCGGCCGCCACCTGCACGCCGCCGGGTGGGACGTCGAGTGCCTGCTCGCGTCCGACCCCGCCAGGCTGCCCGCCGACGCGCGCCGGAACCACGAGGTGGCCGTGCGGCTGGAGGTGCCGATGCGCGAGGGCGTCTCCCGCGCGCGCCTTCGCCGGGCCGACGTCATCGTCGACGCCCTCCTGGGCACAGGGTTCCGGGGCTCGCCCCGGCCCGAGGCGGTGCAGGTGATCGCGGCGATGCACGACCACCCGGGCATCGTCGCCCTCGACGTGCCCTCCGGCGTCGACGCGTCCACCGGCGTGATCGCCGGCGAGGCGGTCGCGGCCGAGGTGACGGTGTGCTTCCACGGCCGCAAGGTGGGGACGGCCGTCGACCCTGGTAGGAGCGCCTCCGGTCGCGTCGTCGTCGCCGACATCGGGATCCCGGCGCAGGCCGACGTCGCGACGGCCGCCGTGCTCGCCGCGGGCATCACCGCGCCCGCGAAGCAGCCGGGGGACACGAAGTACACCGCCGCGGTGCTCGTGCTCGGCGGCGCGCGCGGGTTCACCGGTGCCCCGCTCATGACGGCGCTGGCGGCGCTGCGGGCGTCGGCCGGGATCGCCTGGATCGGCTCGCCGCCGGACGCCGCCCGCATTCTCGAGGCGCGCGTCCCCGAGGTGATGGTGCGGCCGCTCCCGAACGCGCTCGAGCTGCTCGAGCGGGCCGGCGCCGTGGCGCTCGGGCCGGGGCTGGGACGTGACGAGGAGATGCTCGCGATGGCCCGCGAGGTCGGCGTCGGCCACGCCGGCCCGGTCGTCATCGACGCCGACGGCCTGTTCGCCTTCAACGGCGCGCTCGAGCAGCTCCGCGGGCGGGCGCGGCCGGCCGTGCTGACGCCGCACGAGGGCGAGATGGGGCGGCTGCTCGGCGAGTCGTCGGAGTGGGTGCGGGCGAACCGGCTCGAGGCCGTGCGGCGGGCGGCGGATGGGAGCGGCTGCGTCGTGCTGCTGAAGGGTGCCGACACGCTCGTCGCCGCGCCGGACGGCCGCGTGTGCGTGTCCCACGCCGGCGTGCCCGGCCTGGCGACGGCCGGCTCGGGCGACGTGCTCACGGGCGTCGTCGCGGCCATGCTGGCGCGGGAGCCGGACGCGTGGGTGGCGACGGCGGCGGCCGCGGAGGCGCACGGCGCGGCCGGCCGGGCCGCGACCGAGCGGCTGGGCCCGTCCGGGATCATCGCGACCGACGTGATCGACGCGCTGCCCGGGGTGCTGCGGTGATCGGCACCCAGCGCGCGCGGGCGACGGTCACCGTCGACCTCGGCGCGGTCGAGGACAACGTCGCCCGCCTGCGCCACGCGGCTGGTCCCGCGGAGGTGTGGGCGGTGGTGAAGGCCGACGGCTACGGCCACGGCGCCACGGCGGTCGGACGCGCGGCGCTGCGCGCCGGCGCGCGGCGCCTCT
Source organism: Gaiellales bacterium (assembly GCA_036273515.1). Taxonomy (GTDB): domain Bacteria; phylum Actinomycetota; class Thermoleophilia; order Gaiellales; family JAICJC01; genus JAICJC01. The sequence continues at coordinate 14,224 of DASUHM010000050.1, read as the reverse complement.
GTGTCGCCACGTGGGAGGAGGCGCGGGGGCTGCGCGAGGAGCTGGGCGAGGTGCCGGTGCTCGTCATGGGGCCGCTCGCCCCTGGCGAGGAGGCGCATGTGTCGGGCGTCGACGTGGCGGTCTCGTCGGTCGAGGGGTTCGCGCGCCTGCAGGCCGGCGCGCGTGCGCCACTTGGCGTGCACGTGAAGGTCGATACCGGCATGGGCCGGTGGGGGATGTCGCCCGCCGAGGCGCTGCGCGTCGCCGACCAGCTCGATTCCGACGGCGGCCTTCGGCCGGCCGGCCTGATGAGCCACCTGGCCGTCGCCGACACGGACGCGGAGTTCACCCACACGCAGGTGGAGCGGTTCGCCGAGGTGGCGGGGCGGTTCCCGCCGTGTCCGCGCCATCTCGCCAACAGCGCGGCGACGCTGCGCTTCCCCGAGGCCCGCTTCGACGCCGTCCGCTGCGGGATCGCGATGTACGGCCTCTCGCCGTTCGCGGGCGACCCCGACGCCGACGGGATCGCGCCGGCGCTGCGGATGGAGACCCACGTTGCGGCCGTCAAGCTGCTCCAGCCCGGCGAGAGCTCCGGCTACGGGCGTCGCTTCGTCGCCTCCGAGCCGACCTGGGTCGGGCTCGCCCCGGCCGGCTACGCAGACGGCGTGCCCCGCGCCCTCTCGGCACAGGCCGACGTGCTGGTGGGCGGCCGTCGCCGGAGGGTTGCGGCCACGGTGAGCATGGATCAATTGACATTCGTGATCGGCGCCAATTGCGATGTTGAGCCGGGAGACGCCGTGACGCTCATCGGCCGCGACGGCGACGAGCGCATCCTGGCGGAGGAGTGGGCCCGGCTGGCCGGGACGATCAACTACGAGATCGTGACGTCGCTGGCGCCGCGGCCACGGCGGGTGGAGCATGTCGTTGCCGGGCCTTGAGGCCGTACGGGCGCTCGCGCCCGTGCCCGACGCATGGCTGGTCGGCGGCAGCGTCCGCGACCTCATGCTGGGCCGCGACGTCGTCGACGTCGACCTCGTGGTCGCCGACGACCCGGCCGCGGCGGCGCGCGGGCTGGCCCGCGCGGCCGGCGGCGCGCCGTTCCCGCTGTCCGACCGCCACGGCGCCTGGCGGGTCGTCCGCGACGGCCACACGGTCGACATCAGCCGCAGCCACGGCCCGGTCACCGCCGACCTCGGCCGGCGCGACTTCACGATCAACGCGATGGCGGTGCCGCTCGCGGGCGGCGAGGTGCTCGACCCGCACGGCGGCCGGGCCGACCTCGAGGCGGGCCGGCTGCGGGCGGTGTCCGAGCAGGTCTTCGCCGACGATCCGCTGCGGCTGCTGCGCCTGGCCCGGCTGGCGCACGAGCTCGGCTTCACGGTCGACCCCGAGGCCGAGCGGCTCGCCCGCCGCGACGCCCACCTGGCCGTCCGGCCGAGCGGCGAGCGGGTGCTCACCGAGATCCGGCGGCTGCTCGAGCCCGATCATCCCGAGGAGGGCATCCGGCTGCTCGACCGCCTCGGCGTGCTCGACGTCGTCCTGCCCGAGGCCGTCGCGATGCGCGGCGTGGGCCAGAGCCCGTTCCACCACCTGGACGTCTTCGAGCACACGCTGAAGGTGCTCGACGCGGCCGCCGACGTCTCGGCGAACGTCGAGCATTACCTGCGGGATGCGGCCGGGCCCGTCGAGGCGGCGCTCGACGCCGAGGTCGGGAACGACTTCACCGGCCACACCGGCCTGCGCCTCGCGGCCCTCTTCCACGACATCGAGAAGCCGGCCACGCGGACGGTCTCGGACGAGGGCCGGGTCGGCTTCATGGGCCACGACCGGTTCGGCGCCGACACGGCCGAGCACGTGCTCGAGCGATGGCGGGCGTCGCACGCGCTCATCCGCTTCTGCCGGGTGCTGGTCGCCGAGCACCTTCGGCTCGGGTTCCTCGTCCGCGAGCGTCCGTTCGACCGGCGCACGGCCTACCGGTACCTGCAGGCGACCGCGCCGTACGCGTACGAGAGCATCGTGCTCTCGCTGGCCGACCGTCTGGCGACGCGCGGCGTCCGGGCCCGGCAGGCGTACGTGCGCGCCCACTCGCAGGCGGCGGTCGAGCTGATCCACCTGCTGGGCGAGCTCGAGTCCGAGGAGCGCGAGCCGCTCCTGCGCGGTGACGAGATCGCGCAGATCGCCGGCGCGAGCGGGCCGCGGATCGGCGAGCTCGTCGCCCTCCTGGCCGAGGAGCAGGCGGCCGGCACGGTGACAACGCGGGAGGAGGCGATCGCGCTTGTCCGGGGCTAACCGGTTCGACCGCACCGCCGACCTCTATGCCGCCCACGCGGCCAATCGCGACTGGACGGCGTTCGTGGCCTGGTGCGAGCCGAAGGCCGGCGACCGCGTGCTCGACGTCGCCGGCGGCCCGGGAGCGCTGGCGGCCGCGCTGGTCGGGCGGGTCGGGTCGGTCACCGTGCTCGACGCCGCGCCGGCGCTGCTCGACCATGCGCCGGAGGGCATCGAGACGGTGGTCGGGCGGGCGGAGCAATTGCCGTTCGCGGATGCGTCATTTGACCTGGTGACGTGCGTCAACTCGCTGCACCACATCGCCCGGCCGGCGCGGGCGCTCGACGAGATGGCGCGGGTGCTCGGGCCCGGCGGGCGGCTCGTGCTGGAGGACATGGTGGCCGACCCCGACCCGCGCCGGGCCCGCCGTTGGGAGGAGATCGAGCGGCTGCGCGATCCCGAACACGGGCGGCTGATCTCGCCGGGCGACACGCGCGGGCCGCTGCAGGCCGCCGGCATGCACCTCGATTCCGAGGAGACGTGGCTGCGGACCTCGCGGGTCGACCGGTGGCTGGCCGTCGCCGGGACGACCGAGCCGGCGGCGGGGCGGGTGCGGCAGATGATCGGCGCGCCCGAGTTCGAGGTGCGCGTCTGGCGGGCGCGCTACCGGCGTCCGGCGGACTGACCGCCGAGCGGGAGCGTCGCAAGCGGGGTGTAGGTGGCGCCGTGCTTCCCGAGCGTCGAGTGCACGAGGGCGAGCTGGGCGAGCGGGAAGGCCGCGTCGTCGAGCGGCTGGCGATCGGGCCAGCGCCGCAGGTCGGCGCGGCCGCGTAGACGCGCGAGCGTGAGGTGGGGCGTGCCCGGACGCGCGGGCCGCGCGTCCGGGGCGTGGGGAGCGGTCGCAGCCGCCGCGTCGTTCACGATCGCCGTATAGCCGGGCGTTGCCTCCGCCGTCGCCCACAGCATCCGCGGCCGCCCGGGCGGGCCGGGCCTGATCGCGTCGAGCGTGAGCTCGGTCGGGGTGTGCCGGGCGGCGGCCGCCGCAAGGTCGGCCTCGAGCGCCGGGACGGCGTCCGGCGGCACCTCGCCGAGGAAGTGGATCGTCACGTGCAGGTTCTCCGCCGGCGTCACTCGCAGCTCCGGCGGGGCGATGGATGCGGCGGCCGCGGCGAGCCGCTGCGCGAGCCCCGGCGGTGGGATGGCGGCGACGAACAGGCGCACGGTGCTGCCGAGCGTAGCGGGCGCGCGCCGGGCGCTCCGGCCTCCGATCTGCTCTAAGGCGGGGAGCCCGTACCCCCCTTCCGGGGGACGTCCCAACTCGACCGGCGATGAAAACTCCCTGCTCCTGGGGGGATTCGCCTCCGATGACCTTCACCCTCACCCGAGGAGCCTGCATGCCCGCCGACCGCATGACGCCCACGCCGAGCCACGCCGACACCGTCGACCAGCTACGCGACGCCGCCCGCGCGACCCGCGCGACGCTGCGCCGCCTCTCGCTCGAAGGCTGGCTCGCCGTCGCCTGCGTCTTCGTCGTCATGTGGGCGGTCGGCTGGCTGTAGCCCGCAGGTGCGCGGAGAGCTGCGGCGCGCCCGCCGAGCAGGCGCACGCTGCAGCGCGGGTACTCCCAGCGGCGCGTGGGTCACGCACCCGCCGTGAGTCAGGCGGCGCGGACGGCCGGACGGCGGCTGTCGAGCTCGCGCAGGAGCTCGGCCAGCTTGCATTCCAGGTCGTTCGGCGTGCGCACGGGGTAGCCGGACTGCCACTGACCGCTGGTCTCGGTCACCCGCACGCAGTACATCAGATTCTGAATGTCGCGTTTGTCGAGCATCGTCACTCCACGTCGGCGTTCGACGCCGCGGGTGGCATCCCCTGCTTGCGGTATATCGCCGGGGAGCGGGGTATAGTCCCCGCGCCATGCTGAAGGTCTTGATCGCAGGGCTGCTCGGCACCGTCGCGGGCATCGCCGTGATGGTGGTCGTCATCGTCGCCACAGGCAGCACGACGGACAACTCGAGCAGCGTCGGACTGAACCCGTCCGTCTCGACCGCGGCCCTCTCGACGCCGGCCTCCTCGGCGCCCGTGTCGACGCCCGGAGGCAGCAGCGGCGGCAGCTCGAGCGGCGCGACCGGCGACGCGACGGCGGGCAAGGCGGTCTTCGCCTCGAACGGCTGCGGCAGCTGCCACACGCTGAGCGCGGCCGGGGCGACCGGCACGATCGGCCCCGACCTCGACAAGGCGGTCTCGGGCGACGCGCAGAAGGACAAGATGCCGCTGGCGGCGTTCATCAAGCAGTCGATCACCGACCCGGCCGCCTTCACGGCGTCCGGCGGGCCGTGGTCGACGCCCATGCCGACCACCTTCGGCTCGTCGCTCAGCCCGACGCAGATCGACGACCTCGTCGCGCTGATCGAGTCCAGCCAGTCCTCGTAGGCGCGGACGGATGACGGTTGCCTCAGAGCCCGGCGTTCGCACCGGCGCAGGCGCGCTCGTCGCGGCCCTCGAAGCGCACGGCGTCGAGATCGTCTTCGGCCTGCCCGGTATCCACGCCCTGCCGGTCTGGGACGCGCTGATCGGCTCGCCCATCCGCCGGATCGTCGTCCGTCACGAGCAGGCCGCCGGGTTCGGCGCCGTCGGCTACGCGCGCACCGGCGACCGCCCCGGCGTCTATCTCACGAGCACCGGCCCGGGCGCGTTCAACTCGCTGGCCGCGCTGTCGGAGGCCGACGCGTCGAGCGCGCCGGTGCTGCACCTGACCTCGCAGATCCCCACCCACCTCGTCGGCGCCGGCCGCGGCTACCTGCACGAGAGCCGCGGCCAGTCACAGGCGTTCGCGGCCGTGTCGCGCTTCCACGCCCGGCCGACCTCGCCCGAGGCGCTCGTCGAGGCGGTCGACGAGGCGTTCCGGCACATGGCGCTCGACCCCGGTCCGGTCACGATCGAGGTCGCCACCGACGTGATGGCGGCGGCCGTCGAGCCCGCCTCGCCGCGGGTCACCCGGGTCGCGCTGCCCGCGCCCGATCCCGAGGCAGTCGCCCGCGTCCGGGCGCTGCTCGAGGCCGCCGACGCGCCGCTGATCTGGGCCGGCGGCGGGACGCGGCGCGCGGCCGCCGACGTGCAGCGGCTGGCGGAGCTGCTCGACGCGCCCGTCCTCACGACGTACAACGGCAAGGGCGCGCTCCCGACCGGCCACGCCCTCCACGCGGGCTCGTCGATCGAGGAGCCGTCGATGCGAAGCCTGGTCGAGCGCTCCGACCTCGTCCTCGCCCTCGGCACGCGCTTCTCCCAGGAGGGCACGGCCGACTGGGGGCTGCCCATGCCGGCGACGATCGTCCAGGTCGACCTCGACGAGGGCCGCTTCGGCCGCACCTTCCCGGTGACGGAAGGGCTCGTCGCCGACGTCGGGCTCTTCTGCCGGACGCTCCTCGCCGACCCGCCGTCGGCCGGCAGCCGCGACGGCGAGGCGGCTGCCCGGGCCGCGCTGCAGGCCCGGTCGTCCGAGGTGGCGGCGCAGGGCGCCGACGCCGAGGTCGAGCTCATGCGCGTGCTCCACGAGGCGCTCCCTGATGACGCAATTGTCGTCGCCGACATGACAATTGCCGCGTACTGGGCGGCGCTCTACCTCGACGCGAAGCGGCCCGGCGCGTTCGTCTACCCGTCGTCGGGCGCGCTCGGCTGCGGGATCCCGCTCGCGCTCGGCACGGTCGCTGCCAACCCCGGCCGGCCGACGGTGGCGGTGTGCGGCGACGGCGGCTTCCTGATGGCGGGGCACGAGCTCCTGACGGCGCGGGCCGAGGGCCTGCCGCTGATCGCGCTCGTCGTGAACGACTCGGCCTACGGCATCCTGCGCAACTACCAGGAGACGATGTTCGGGCGCACGGTGGCGGTCGAGCTGAACGCGCCGGACTTCGAGGGCCTCGCCCGCGCCTGCGACGTGCGCTACCTGCGCGCCGACGGCATCGGCGGCCTCGGCGCGGCGCTCGCCGACGCGCTCGCCGACCGCTCCGGGCCGGCCCTGGTCGAGCTCCAGACCGCGCTGCGCGCCCCCGGCCAGTCCGTCTGATCAGCCGCGGCTACGCGACGATCGTGTCCGGTTCCCTCGCCGTACCTGGAGGCGGGCCGTAGCGGTTCGAGCCGACGTCGCCTGCCAGCGCGAGGAGCACGATGATCCAGATCCAGCCGACGACCGGGACGAGGCTGACGAGCAGCCACCAGCCGGTCCGGTTCGTGTCGTGGAGGCGGCGGATGCCGACGCCGATCGAGGGCAACAGCACCGCGAGGGCATAGATCGCGCCGAGCACCTGGCCGGTGGTGCCGGGGATCACGACGTCCAGGATCACCGAGATGACGGTGTTGATCAGGAAGAACCACCAGTACTCGGGCCGGCTCGCCCGCCCGTCGAACACGGCGTACTGCTTGATCACGTCGGTGTACCAGTGCAGCATCGCTGCCTCCTTCCGTGCGCCTGCCGCGAGCCCGGCGGAGTCCGGGTCGCGCGCGTTTGGGAGCGCCGCCACGGTAGCATGGCGGCGACCCGTGAGCGCCCCCGCCCGCACCGACTTCTCGATGACCGCCAGCCCCGGGCGGCGGCTGCCGGTGGCCGTTCGCGCGGGCGGGTGCGTGATCGAGGACTCCGACGGCAAGCGCTACCTCGACGCCTGCGGCGGCGCCATGGTGATGCTGCTCGGCCACGGCCATCCCCGCATCGTGGAGGCGCTCCAGCGCCAGGCCGAGCGGATCGCCTTCACGTACCGGTTCTCGTTCTCGAACGAGCCGATGATGGACCTGGCCGAGCGGATCGCCCGGATCGCGCCCGGCGACCTCGAGTGGTGCTTCTTCAACTCCTCCGGCTCCGAGGCCAACGAGTCGGCGCTGCACCTGGCCGTGCTCTACTGGGAGCTCCAGGGCCACGCGGGCAAGATCGAGTTCCTGAGCCGGGTCACGTCGTACCACGGCTCGACGATGGGGGCGCTCTCGCTGTCCGGGTCGCGCTGGCGGGCGCCGTTCGAGCTCCTCCTGCGCAAGTACGCGGTCGTCCCCAACGCCGACACGGCCGAGGAGGGGGCCGCGGCGCTCGAGGCGGCGATCATGTCGCGCGGCGCCGAGCACGTCGCCGCGTTCGTCGTCGAGCCGGTGACGGGGTCGTCCGGCGCGGCCGTGCCGCTGCCCGACGGCTACCTGGCCGCTGTGCGCGAGGTGTGCGACCGCCACGACGTCCTCCTGGTCGCCGACGAGGTGATCACGGGCTTCGGGCGCACCGGCCGCTGGTTCGGCGTCGAGCACTTCGGCGCCGTGCCCGACGTGATCACGTTCGGCAAGGGCATCGGCGGCGGCGCCGTCCCGCTCTCGGGCATGGTCGCGTCGCGGCGGCTGCGCGAGGTCGTCGAGACGAACCCGAGCGGCTTCTCCTACGGCCACACGTTCTCCGGCAACCCGCTCGCCTGCGCGGTCGGGTGCGAGGTGATCGACGTGATCGAGTCGGAGGGCCTGCTCGAGGCGGCGACCGTGCGCGGCGAGCAGCTGCACGCCCGCCTGGCCGAGATCGCCGCTCGCCACCCGATCGTCGCCGAGCTGCGCGGCCTCGGGCTGCTGCGCGGGATCGAACTGCGCGCGCCCGGCGGAGGTCGCTTCGCCGCCGCGGACGGCGTGTCGGGCAAGGTCTCGGCCGAGGCGAAGCGGCGGGGGCTGATGATCTACTCGTGCCCGACGCCCGTCGGCACCGAGCACATGGACGCGCTCCTGCTGGCGCCGCCGCTGACCGTGACCGAGGCCGAGATCGACGAGATCGCCGCGCTCCTCGACGAGACCCTGGCGGTCGTCGAGGCGACGCTCTAGATGGCCGCCGAGCCGGTCAGCCTGCCGACCACCGGCGAGCTGCGGGCGGCGCTCGAGCAGGCGGCCGAATGGATCGCCCGCTATCTCGACGACGTCGATCGCCTGCCCGTCCTGGCGCAGGTGAAGCCGGGCGAGATCGCGGCGGCGCTCCCCGAGCACCCGCCGGCGCACGGCGAGCCGCTCGAGGCGATCCTGGCCGACGTCGACCGCGTCATCGTGCCCGGCCTGACGCACTGGAACCACCCCGGCTTCATGGCCTACTTCGGCATCACCGGCTCGCCGCCGGGCATCCTCGGCGAGACGATCGCCGCCGCCCTGAACGTGAACGCGATGCTCTGGCGGACGTCGCCCGCCGCGACCGAGCTCGAGCAGGTGACGCTGCGCTGGACGGCCGAGCTGCTGGGCTTCCCGACCGGCTGGTTCGGGCAGATCACCGACACCGCCAGCTCGTCGACCCTGTGGGCGCTCGCCGCCGCCCGCGAGGCGGCCGGCCTGGACATCCGCGGCCGCGGGATGGCCGGCCGCGACGACCTGCCGCCGCTGCGCGTCTACACCTCCCAGGAGGCCCACTCGTCGGTCGAGAAGGCCTGCATCGTGCTCGGGTTCGGACAGGAGGGCCTGATCAAGATCCCGACCGACGCCGAGTTCCGGATGCGGCCCGACGCGCTGCGCGACGCGGTCGCGGCCGACGTCGCCGCCGGCCGCCGCCCGATCGCGGCCGTCGCCACCGTCGGCACCACGTCGTCGACGAGCATCGACCCGGTCTCCGCGGTCGCGGACGTCTGCGCCGGGCACGGCATGTGGCTGCACGTCGACGCGGCCTACGGCGGCGCCGCCGCGGTCGTGCCGGAGATGCGCGCTGTCGTGGCCGGCTGCGAGCGGGCCGACTCCCTGGTCGTGAACCCGCACAAGTGGCTGCTCACGCCCGTCGACTGCAGCCTGCTCTACACGGCCCGCCCGGACGATATGCGGGCGGCCTTCTCGCTCGTTCCCGAGTACCTGCGCTCGAACGAGGACGACGTCGTCAACCTGATGGACTACGGCGTCGCGCTCGGCCGCCGCTTCCGCTCGCTGAAGCTGTGGATGGTGCTGCGCGCCTACGGGGCGGACGGCCTCGCCGCGATCGTCGCCGGCCACGTCGAGCTGGCCCGCCGGCTCGAGGCGGCGGTGCGGGCCGAGCCCGGCTGGGAGCTGCTCGCGCCGGTGCCGTTCTCGACGGTCTGCTTCCGCTACCGGCCCGGCGGCGTCGATGACGAGGCCGAGCTGCGGGCCGTGAACGAGGCGATCCTCGAGCGCGTGAATGCGAGCGGCCGCGCGCTCGTCTCCCACACCGATCTCAAGGGCCGTTACGCGCTGCGGGTCGCGATCGGGAACGCGGCGACGACGGCAGAGCACGTCGACCGGGCCTGGGACCTGCTCCGCGAGGGGGCCGCGCGCTAGCCGGGAGGCGGTTCGGGCGCCGGCTGCCGCGGCGCGTGGATCGAGCCCGAGGTCAGCTCGCGGAAGAGCAGCTGCAGCGACCCGGCGACCGGGATCGCGATCAGCGCGCCCAGCACGCCGAGCAGCTCCCCGCCGATCAGCACCGCGATCAGGATGAGGAACGCCGAGAGCTGCACCGTGCGCCGGTACACGATCGGCTGCAGGACATGGTTCTCGATCTGCTGGTAGACGATGTTCACGACGATCATCACGATGCCGGCGGTCACGCCCTGCGTCGCGAAGGCGACCCCGATCGCCGCCAGTGCGCCGACGGTCGCGCCGACGAGTGGCACCAGGTCGAACACGCCCATGAACACCGCGAGCGCGAGCGCGAAGGGCACGCCGAGGATCCACAGCGAGATCCCGATCACCGTTCCCGCGATGACGGAGATGATCAGGTTGCCGAGCACGTAGCCGGCCACGTTGCGGTTGATGTCGCCGCCGATGCGGCGGACCTGCTCGGCCCGCTCGGGCGGGAAGAAGCGCAGGAGCCCCTCGGCCAGCGCCGGCATCTCGAGCAAGAGGAACAGCGTCAGGAAGAGCACGGTGATCGTGGCGACGACGCCGCTCACGATCTTGCTCAGCGCCCCGAACGCCTTGCCCGGATAGGCGTTCGCGGCCTCCTCGGCCTTCTGCACGAGGTGATAGCGCGTGTTCAGGCTGTTGATCGTCTCGTTGTGGCGCAGGTCGTTGATGTAGGTCGGGGCGGCGCTGCGCAGCTCGTCGACCTGGCTCGCGATCGGGATGATCAGGAGCGCCAGGAACGCCACGACGAGCAGCAGCAGCGCGGCGAACACCGCGAACACGGCCAGCGTGTGCGACATGCGCCGCTCGGCCAGCCGGACGGCCGGCTGCAGCGCCACCGCCAGGAAGAGCGACGTGGCCATCCAGATCAGGATCCGGGCGACGTGCGCGAGGATGTCGACGGCGGCGATCGTGACGAGCACGACCGCGACGACGCGCACGATGGTGCGTAGGGGCAGGTCGACGACGATCCGCTGCGGGCCGGGAAGCATCCTGCCGGGTTCGACGCCCGCGGCCCGAATCCCGCCGCGGCCGCTGCTAGCGTCTTCGTCTCGTGGCTCCGACGCCTCTGCGGCGCAATCGCGACTTCGTCCTGCTCCAGTCCGGGCAGCTGTTCTCGGCGATGGGGTCGGAGGCTACGGCCATCGCCTACCCGCTGCTGGCGCTCGCGCTGACCCACTCGCCCGCCCGCGCCGGCCTGGTCGCGTTCGCCCGCCTCGTGCCGTTCGCCGTGCTCCAGCTCCCGGCAGGGCTGGCGGCCGACCGGTTCGACCGCCGCCGCATGATGGTGGGGGCCGACCTGGTGCGTGCCACGACAATCGGCGTCCTGGCTGCGTCGATTGCGATGGGGGACGCGTCCTTCGCCCTCCTGGCCGTGGTCGCGCTGATCGAGGGCTCAGCCACCGTCGCCTTCACCGTCGCGGCGACCGGGGCGCTGCGCTCGGTCGTGCCGGCGGCCCAGCTCCCGGACGCGGTCGCGACCGTCACGGCCCGGATCGCGACGGTCAACCTGGCCGGCCCGCCGCTCGGCGGGTTCCTGTTCGGGATCGCGCGGTCGCTCCCATTCGCCGTCGACGCCTGCTCGTATGCGGCCTCGCTGGCGTCGCTCGCCCTGATCCCCACTCCGTTCCAGCAGGTGCGCGAGCCCAGCGACGCGACCATCCGCGCGCAGATCGCGGAGGGCATGCGCTTCCTATGGGGGCACCCGTTCCTGCGCACGTGCGCCTTCCTCTACGGCCTGGGGAACTTCGCCCTGCCGGGGATCCTGCTCGTGATCGTCGTCGCCGGCCGCGAGCAGGGCCTGAGCGGCGGCCGGATCGGCGCGCTGCTGGCGGCGTTCGGCATCTGCCTGCTGGCCGGGTCGCTGCTCTCCCCGATCGCCCGGCGGCGCCTCTCGATGCGGACGATCCTGTGGATCGAGCTCGTGGCCTGGATGGGCAGCGCCGCGTTCCTCGTCCGGCCGAGCGTGTTCGTGCTGGCGGCCGGCATCCTGCCGCAGGGCATCGCCATGCCGATGACCGACTCGGTCGTCGTCGGCTACCGCATCGCGGTCACGCCCGACCGGCTGCTGGGCCGGGTCGAGGCGGTGCGCAGCTCGATCGCGCTCTCCATCACGCCGCTGGGACCGCTGGTCGCCGGGTTCCTGCTCGAGAAGATCTCGGCGCGCGAGACGATCGCGTTCTTCTGCCTGTTCAACGTCGTCCTGCTCACCTGGGGCGTCCTCAGCCCGGCGATCCGGCGCGCGCCCAGCCTCAACGATCTGGCGACGGCCGAAGGCTAGGACACGCCCACGTATGCGGCCAGGTGCTCCCCGGTCAGCGTCGACCGGCCCCCGACCAGGTCCGCCGGCGTGCCCTCGAAGACCACTCTGCCGCCGTCGTGCCCCGCGCCCGGGCCGAGGTCGATGATCCAGTCGGCATGGGCCATCACGGCCTGGTGGTGCTCGATGACGATGACCGACTTGCCAGAGTCCACCAACCGGTCGAGCAGGGCGAGCAGCTGTTCGACATCCGCCAGGTGCAGGCCGTTCGTCGGCTCGTCGAGGACGTAGACGCCGCCCTTCTCGGCCATGTGCACGGCCAGCTTCAGCCGCTGCCGTTCGCCGCCGGAGAGGGTCGTGAGCGGCTGGCCGATGACGAGGTAGCCGAGCCCGACGTCGGAGAGCCGCTCGAGGATCGCGTGGGCGGCCGGTGTGCGGGCCTCGCCGTCGGCGAAGAACTCGCGCGCCTCGTCGACCGACATCGCCAGCACCTCGCTGATGTCGCGGCCGCCGAGGTGGTACTCGAGCACGGCCGCCTGGAACCGCTTCCCCTCGCACTCCTCGCAGGTGCTGGCGACGCTGGCCATGATCGCCAGGTCGGTGTAGACGACGCCCGCGCCGTTGCAGTTCGGGCAGGCGCCCGCGGAGTTGGCGCTGAACAGCGCCGGCTTCACGCCGTTCGCCTTGGCGAACGCCTTGCGGATCGGGTCGAGCAGCCCGGTGTAGGTCGCCGGGTAGCTGCGCCGCGAGCCGTGGATCGCGCCCTGGTCGATCGAGACGACGCCCTCGCGGCCGGCGACCGAGCCGTCGATCAGCGAGCTCTTGCCCGATCCGGCGACGCCGGTCACGACGACCAGTGCGCCGAGCGGGATGTCGACGTCCACGTCCAGCAGGTTGTGCGTGGATGCTCCGCGCACCTCGAGCGCGCCGGACGGCTCGCGCACCGACGTCTTCAGCGACGCCCGGTCGTCCAGGTGTCGCCCGGTCAGCGTTCCCGCGCCGCGCAGCTCCTCGACCGTCCCCTCGAACACGACCTCGCCGCCGGCGCTGCCGGCGCCCGGGCCGAGGTCGACGACGTGGTCGGCGATCGCGATCACCTCCGGCTTGTGCTCCACGACGAGGACGGTGTTGCCCTTGTCGCGCAGCTGCAGCAGGAGCTCGTTCATCCGCTGGATGTCGTGCGGGTGCAGGCCGATGGTGGGCTCGTCGAAGACGTAGGTGACGTCGGTCAGCGAGGAGCCGAGCTGCCGCACCATCTTGGTGCGCTGCGCCTCGCCTCCGGAGAGCGTCCCGGACGGCCGGTCGAGCGAGAGGTAGCCGAGGCCGATCTCGGCGAAGGAGTCGAGCGTCTCGCCGAGCGCCTCGAGCAGCGGCGCGACCGACGGCTCGTCGAGCCCGCGCACCCATACCGCCAGGTCGCTGATCTGCATCGCGCACGCGTCGGCGATGTTGATCCCGGCGATCTTCGACGACCGGGCCGCCTCGCTGAGGCGCGTGCCGTCGCACTCGGGGCAGACGCGGAAGGTCACCGCCCGCTCGACGAAGGCGCGCACGTGCGGCTGAAGGCTGTCGACGTCCTTGGACAGCGTCGTCTTCTGCAGCCGGGCCAGCACGCCCTCGTAGGTCACGTTCACGTTCTCGACCTTGATCCGGGTCGGCTCCTTGTAGAGCAGGTCGTTCAGCTCGCGCTTCGTGAACTTCGCGATCGGCTTGTCCGGGTCGAAGTAGCCGCAGCCGCGGAAGATGCGTCCGTACCAGCCCTCCATGGTGTAGCCGGGGATCAGGAGTGCGCCCTCGTTCAGCGACCTCCGCTGGTCGTAGATCTGGGTGAGGTCGAAGTCGGAGACCGCGCCGCGGCCCTCGCAGCGCGGGCACATGCCGCCCAGGCGGCTGAACGTCGCTCGCTCGGTCTTGCGGTTGCCGCGCTCGACGGTGATCGCGCCGGTGGCCTTCACGGTGGGGACGTTGAACGAGTACGCGTTGGGCGGGCCGATCCGGGGCTCCCCGAGCCGGCTGAACAGGATGCGCAGCATCGCGTTCGCGTCGGTGGCGGTGCCGACCGTGGAGCGCGCGTCCGTGCCCATCCGCTCCTGGTCGACGATGATCGCCGTCGTCAGGCCCTCGAGCACGTCGACGTCCGGCCGCGCCAGCGTCGGCATGAAACCCTGGACGAACGCGCTGTAGGTCTCGTTGATGAGCCGTTGAGACTCCGCTGCGATGGTGCCGAAGACGAGCGAGCTCTTGCCCGAGCCGGACACGCCCGTGATCGCCGTCAGCCGCCGCTTCGGCAGCGCGACGCTCACGTCCTTCAGGTTGTTCACGCGCGCCCCGTGGACGCGGATCAGGTCATGGCTGTCGGCGAGGGGCGGCATGCGCCCCTCG
>DASUHM010000049.1 GCA_036273515.1 Gaiellales bacterium | reverse complement strand
CGCCGTACTTCTCGAGGTACACCGGCAGCTCGTGGGCCGGCCGGTCGTCGCTCTCCGCGGCGCGGCCGGAGAGGATGACGATGTCATCGCCGCGGCCGTCGTCGTTGAGGTGCAGCGCCACCCGCGGATTGGCCGCGATGTTGCGCAGCTTGGGCGTGTCAGGCTGGCTGTAGAGCAGGATCGAGCCGTCATCCCACAGGAACCACACCGGGCTCGGCTGCGGCGCGCCGCGGCCGTTGACCGTTACCAGCCAACCGATGAGGTCAGCTTCGAGACGGCGCGCGACACGCGCCCCGAACGGCGTCGATGGGTCGAGTGCGAATGCGACCTCGCCATCGTAGCCGCGACGCTGAGCAGGGTCTGCGAGCCGTACGGGCGCACCGCCCCGTCGTACTCGGCGCCATACCAGGAGCCGGACAGGCGGTCGACCGACACCACGGTGCCGGTGTGCGGCGCGTGCACGAACTTGCCGTCGCCGATGTAGATGCCGACGTGGCCGAGGCCGGCGAAGAAGACGATGTCGCCGGGCTCGAGGTCGCGCCGCGGGATGTGCTCACCCGCGTTCCACTGGTCGTAGCTCGAATGGGCCAGCCCGATGCCGAGCTTCCCGTAGACGTAGCTGGTGAAGCCGGAGCAGTCGAATCCGGCCGGAGTGCTGCCGCCGTAGACGTAGGGAGCGCCGCGCAGCGCGAGCGCGTCGTGCACGGCCTGGGTGGCGATTGTGGCCGGTGCGGGAGGGGTATGGCCGACGTGCGACTTGACGTCGAAGACGTTCGCCGTGGCGGTGGCCGGGAGTGACAGGAGCATGATGCAGGCAATGGCAAGTGTGCGTCTCATTGGGGCCAACCTAGCGGCCCCGACCTGCATGAGCACGCAGTCACAACAAAAGCCTTACTCCTTGGGGGACCCGCAGTCCCCATTCTGCGGTAGGGGCGGCTAAGGTGCCCTGGGTATGCCGATTGGTACCCATCCGCACGAGGGGGCGGATGCCGTGACCGAGCTGCCGGCGGATGCCGCCGCGGGCATCTCGCCCCGTTCGTCCGAGGCCCGCCTGCGGCTGCGCGACGTCGGCGGAGTGGCGTGGCGGGCGCTGCGCCGGGCGCAGAAGGACCACGCCACCAACCTGGCCCAGGCCGTGGCGTTCAACCTGTTCCTGGCGATCCCGTCGGCCGCGCTGATCGTGGTCGGCGTGTTCGCGACCGTCGCCAGCGAGGGCACGGCCGGACGCCTGCTCCAGCACCTGAGCGGCGTCGTCCCGGCGAGCGTCATCACCCTCCTCAATGACAGCCTCACCCGGATGATCCAGACCGGAAGCGGCGGCACCGCGATCATCGTCGTCGGCGCCGTGCTGGCGGTGTGGTCGCTCACCGGCGCGATGCAGACGCTGCAGTGGGCGCTCAACATCGCCCACGACCTGGAGGAGAAGCGCGGGATCGTCCACCGGCGCCTGTCCGGCCTGGCGATGCTCGCGTGCTGCCTGATCGCGTTCATCCTGGCCTTCGGGCTGCTCGTGCTCGGGCCGCAGGCGACGCACTGGCTCGGCGACGCCATCAACCAGCCGACGCTCGTCTCGTGGATCTGGTGGACGGCCGAATGGCCCGTGCTGATCCTCGTCCTCCTGATCGCGTTCGGCGGGATCTACCGCTTCGGGCCCGACATGGAGGGGTGCCGCTGGCGGCTCGCCTCGGCCGGGTCCGTGACCGCGGTGGTCGTGTGGCTGATCGCGTCCGGCGGGTTCGCCTGGTACGTGGCGAACTTCGGCTCGTACAACAAGACGTGGGGCTCGTTCGCGACCGTGATCGTGATGCTCACCTGGCTCTGGCTGTCGAGCCTCGCGCTGCTCGTCGGTGCGGCGATCGACGCCGAGGTCGCCCGCACCCGCCGCCGCCGCAGCTGATCAGGGCCGCGGCGAGCGGGCAGCCGAACGGGCCTGCGCCTCGGTCTCGTGCGAGCTCGCGCGCCACACGGCGCCGTCTCGCAGCGCGATCATCCAGACGACCTGGTAGTCGCGCATGCCGCGGTCGGGCTCGGAGAGCTGCATGCGCCCGAACGCGAGCCACACCGCCGGGGCCGCCTCGACCACGCGGTGCAGGTAGGAGCGATGCGACCCTGCCGTCCGGCCGTACCAGCGCAGCACCGCCTCGCGCCCGCGCAGCCGTGAGGGCGGGTCGACGAACGCCGAGAGGTGCACCTCGACGTCGGGATGCAGCGCCGCCTCCAGGCGGCCGCGGTCGCCCTCCACGAAGGCGCGGATGAGCGGCCCGGCTTCGCCGGGATCCTCACCTCCCGTGACCGTCCGATCAGCCTCCGCCACGTTCACCCCCATGCCGGGCCGCGACGATACGGCCCGGCCGGGTGTCCGTCAAGCGGCGGTCAGATGACCGAGATGACGTTGTTCAGCAGGTTCTGGATGGCGGTCGAGAGCAGGCCCAGCGTGACGACCACGGCGATCGTGATCACGCCGAGGACGACGGCGTACTCGGCCATCGTCTGGCCCGACTCTTCGGACAGGGTGAGACCCAGGAAGCGCTCGATCATGATGAGACCCCTTGACGTTCGAATGGACACGGCGCTCCTCCCTGTATCGGAACACGAACGGAATCCGGACATCACCCGAGTGGGTGTCCTTCGGCTCAAGGCGGCACGTGCGGGTGCCGATACGCGCACCAGATGACTCCCGACCCCCGCGTGAGCCGCATCCTCGACCTGGTGGCCGAGTACGCCCGCGACCGCCACCGGCCCGCCCCGTTCGACCCGTCCGCCCCGCGCATCTCCTGCGCCGGCCGCGTGTTCGGCGAGGAGGAGGTGGTCGAGCTCGTCCGCACCAGCCTCGACTTCTGGCTCACCGCCGGCCCCGAGACCGAGGCGTTCGAGCGCCGCCTGCGCGAGACCACCGGGCACCGCCACGCCCTGCTCGTGAACTCCGGCTCGTCCGCGAACCTGCTCGCGCTCACGGCGCTCACCTCGCCGCGGCTACGCGACCGCCGCCTGCGCCCCGGCGACGAGGTCATCACCGTCGCGGCCGGCTTCCCGACCACCGTGAATCCGATCATCCAGAACGGCCTCGTCCCCGTGTTCCTCGACGTCACGCTGCCCGCGTACAACATCGACGTCTCCCGGCTCGAGGCGGCCCGCAGCGGCCGCACGCGCGCCGTCATGGTCGCTCACACGCTGGGCAATCCGTTCGACCTCGACGCGGTCACGGCGTTCTGCGAGCGGCACGGCCTGTGGCTGATCGAGGACTGCTGCGACGCGCTCGGGTCGACCTGGAACGGCCGCCCCGTCGGCACGTTCGGCGACCTGGCGACGCTCTCGTTCTACCCCGCCCACCAGATCACCCTGGGCGAGGGCGGGGCCGTGCTCATGCAGCGGCCGAGCTTGAAGAAGCTCGTGGAGTCGTTCCGTGACTGGGGCCGCGACTGCTGGTGCGGGCCCGGCGCGGAGAACACGTGCGGCCTGCGCTTCTCCTGCCAGCACGGCACGCTCCCGTACGGCTCCGACCACAAGTACGTCTACTCGCACATCGGGTACAACCTGAAGGCGACCGACATGCAGGCGGCGATCGGCCTCGCCCAGCTCGACCGGCTGCCCGACTTCGTCGCCGCCCGGCGGGAGAACCACGCCTTCCTGCGCGGGGCGCTGGCCGAGCACTCCGACGTCTTCGTCCTCCCCGAGGCCACGCCCGGCTCCGAGCCGTGCTGGTTCGGGTTCGCGATCACGGTGCGGCCGGACGCCGGGTTCAGCCGCCGCGACCTGGTCACCTACCTGCACGCCCGCGGCATCGACTCGCGCCAGCTGTTCGGCGGCAACCTGCTGCGACAGCCCGCCTACGCCGATGTCGCCCACCGCGTCGTCGGTGGCCTCGAGACGACCGACCTGATCGCCGCGGGCTCGTTCTGGATCGGCTGCTACCCCGGCGTCGACCGGGCCGCGCTCGAGTACGTCGCCGAGACGTTCGCCGCCTTCCGCTCCGGCGCGGTCGCCCGCGCCGCCTGACGCGCACCTGGCCGAAACGGGCCTGGCCCCGGCAGGCGGGGCCGGCCCCGGTTTCGCGTCTCTCTAGGCGGCGCGGCGCAAGCCCGCGGAGGCGGCCCGGCGCACGGCCTCGCCGATGCGCGCCACCTGGTCGCGGCGCAGGCGCACGCCGCTCGGCAGGTTGATGCCCTGGTCGGCGATCCTCGCCGCCACCGGTGCGGGCACGGCGCGGCGCTCGTCCCAGATCGGGTAGGTGCTGATGAGCGGGAACGTCGGCCGCGTGTCGATGCCCCCGGCGGCGAGCGCGGTCCGCATCCCGTCGCGGTCGATGCCGCAGCCCGGGTCGACGAGGATGCTCGTCATCCAGTAGATGCTGCGCGCCCACTCCGTCTCGTGGTTCAGGGTGATGCCGGGCACGCCGTCGAGCTCCTCGGCGTACCAGCCGAAGATCTCGCGCTTCGCCTCGATCAGGTGGTCGACCCGCTGCAGCTGGCCGAGGCCGATGGCCGCGGCGACGTTCGGCAGCTTGTACTTGAGGCCGTGGGCGTCGATCCAGAAGCCGCGCGAGCGCTCGACGCCGAGATCCCAGGCCTTGTAGGCGCGCGCGTACACGTCGGGGTCGTTCGTCACGAACATGCCGCCCTCGCCGGTCACGAGCAGCTTGGCGCCCTGAAAGCTGAAGGCGCCGGCCGTGCCGAGCGCGCCGACGCGGCGGCCGCGGATCTCCGCACCGATCGCCGGCGCCGCGTCCTCGATCAGCGGCAGGCCGTGGCGGTCGGCGACGGCCTGCAGCGCGTCCATGTCGGCCGGGTGCCCGTACAGGTGCACGGGAACGATGGCCCTGGTGCGCTCCGTGATCGCCGCCTCGACCGATGCGGCGTCCAGGCACCAGCTGCCCGGCTCGACGTCGGCGAAGACGGGCGTCGCACCGACGTAGGAGACGGCCTTTGCGGTCGCCACCCAGGTCTGCTCGGGCACGATCGCCTCGTCGCCCGGGCCGAGCCCGATCGCGAGCATCGCCATGTGCAGCGCTCCGGTGCAGCTCGACGTGGCGATGGCGTATTCCGCGCCGACGTACTCCGCGAACTCGCGCTCGAACCGGTCGAGGTAGCCGTTCCAACGGGTGTTCCAGCCGTGGCGGGCCGCGTCGGTCGTGTGGGCGACCTCGCGCGGCGAGATCGACGGGCCGGCGGTCAGGATCGGCGCATCGCCGTCCGCCCGCTCGGGCGCCCACTCCATGCCCAGGAACCAGGCGTCGGGGCGCTCGTCGCTCGTCGGTGTGTAGCGAACGACCTCTCCGTCGACCTCACGCCGCAGCGGCTGCCGGGCGCCGTCGCGGAAGCCGTGCCGGCGGTAGAAGGAGACGGCGCGCTCGTTGTCGGCGAACACGCGCAGGTGGATGCGGGCGGGGCGGAAGCAGTCCTCACTCCAGGCGAGCAGCGCCTCGAGCGCGGCGCCCATCAGGCCGGGCTGGACGTTCGCCTCACCACGGACGACGTTGTCGACCTCCAGGGAGCGGTCGGGGCTGTCGGCCGAGGCGAAGCCGAGATGGCCGACGGGATGGCCGAAGCGGTCGTGCACGAGGAAGAGGATCCGGTCGGGCACGTCCAGGAGCCCCCGCCGCAGCCACGTCGCCGTCCCCTCCGGGCTGACCGGGAACCGGGTCGGGAATGCAAAGGCGCTCTCCGCGCGCCAGGCCGCGAGCCGCTCGATCATCCGCGTGTCCGTCGCGTGCAGCTCGGACACCGGCACCAGCATCCCCGCTCCGTCCGCCAGCGGGATCGCGCGCGCCGTCAGCTCCTCGATGTTCGCGGCGGCCTTCATGAACGCGAACTCGTCGCGGACGGCGGCGCGGTGCGTCTCCAGCCTGCGGGTCACGTCGTCGGGCACGTCGGGCTCCTCTGGAGCAGGTCGCGGGCGGCGCCGGCGACCGCGGGGCCGGACAGGCCGTAGCGGTCGACGAGGTAGTCACGGCAGCCGACCGCATGGGCGAAGGTGTCGGGCAGGCCGACGCGGCGCAGGACGGCGCCCACGCCCGACTCGGCCAGGGCCTCGGCGGCGGCGGAGCCGAAGCCGGCGACGGTCGAGTGCTCCTCCGCCGTGACCACCGCCCCCGTCCGGGCCGCGGCCGCGATCAGAGCCTCGGCGTCGAACGGCTTCACGGTGCCGAAGTGGAGCAGCGTCACGTCGATGCCCTCTTCCGCGAGCAGGTCGGCGGCGGCCGTCGCCTCGCGCAGGGCGGTGCCCGTGGAGGCGATCGTCACGTCGCCGCCGCTGCGAAGCTCGATCGCGCGGCCGATCGTGAAGCCGGCGTCGGCAGGCAGGAGCGCCGGCTCGCCGTTCTTGCCGAGCCGCAGGTAGACGGGCCCCTCGTGGGCCGCAGCGGCGTGCGCGGCCCGCTCCGCCTCGGCCGGGTCGCCGGGGGCGAGCACGGTCACGCCCGGCAGCACCCGGGTGAGAGCGAGGTCGTCGATCGCGTGGTGCGTCGGGCCGAGCGTCCCGTAGGAGACGCCGCTGCCGACGCCGACCAGCTTCACGTTCGCGCCGGCGCAGGCGACGTCGACCCGCACCTGGTCGTGCGCCCGCGACGTGACGAACGGGGCGATGGAGTAGGCGAAGGGCACCTTGCCGGCATACGCGAGGCCCGCGGCGACGCCCACGAGCGTCTGCTCGGCGATGCCGACGTTCAGATAGCGGCCCGGGGCGACGGCCTCGAACGGCTCGAACAGGCCCACGCCGAGATCGCCCGTGAGCGCCCAGACGCGCTCGTCGGCGGCACCCAGGTGCACCAGCGCGCGGAAGAATGCGTCCCTCACGCCGCCTCCGCGATCCCGTCGAGGCCGGCGAAGAGGATGTGGCGCTCGTGCGGTCGGAACGAGCGGTAGTGCGACATGAACTCGCCCTCGAGCGCGGGCACGCCGAAGCCCTTCACGGTGCGGGCGACGATCGCGACCGGGCGTCGCGCCGGCGCTCCGAGGGCGCACTCGAGCGCCGCGTGGTGATGGCCGTCGACCTCGGAGACGGTCCAGCCGAACGCGCGGAACTTCTCGCCGAGCGGCTCGAGCGAGAGCACCTCGCCGACCCGGCCGAGGCCCTGGAAACCGTTCGCGTCGACGATCAGGCGCAGGCCCGGGGGCGCCAGGTGGCCGGCGAGCGCCACGGCCTCCCAGACGGAGCCCTCGTCGAGCTCGCCGTCGCCGACGAGGCAGAAGGTGCGGGTGTCGCGGCCGTCGGCGCGGTCGGCGAGGGCGCGGCCGAGCGCGACGGCGACGCCGTGGCCGAGCGAGCCGGCGGTGAGCTCGACGCCGGGCACGTGCCGCTCGGGATGGCCGGCGTACGTGCCGCCGTCGCGGCAGTAGCCGGCGATGACCTCGGTCTCGTCGAGCACCCCGGCGCGGGCGAGGACGGCGTAGAGCGCCGACGCGGCGTGGCCCTTGCTGAGCAGGAAGCGGTCGCCGGCCCCGGCGCGCAGGGCGCGCTGGTAGAGGACGGTGAGGATGTCGACGATCGAGAGCGAGCTGCCGATGTGGCAGCTGCCGGAGGCGAGAGCCGCCTCGAGCACGATCCGGCGGGCCGCGTCGGCCTCGTGCCGGAGATCGGCGCCGGTGCTCACGCGGCCGCCTCGTCAATTGGCGCACGTGACGGATGCCAATTGGATTCCCGATCGGATTCGCGGTCGGCCCGGCGACGAAGCGGCGACGGCCCCGAGGCGACCGCTCCGCGGCGGTCGTCCCACACCCGCCACGGCGCCCGGCCGCTGTCCCACAGCGCCCGCAGGAGCTCGACGTCGCGGACGGTGTCCGCGCACTGCCAGAAGCCGTCGTGTTCGTACACCATCAGCTCGCCGTCGCGGGCGAGCCCCTCGAGCGGCGCCCGCTCCAGAACACAGGCCGGGTCGACCTCGAGCCGATCGAGCACGCGCCCGTCGAAAACGAAGAAGCCGCCGGAGACGAGCGTCGATCCGGCCGGCTTCTCGGCGAAGTGATCCACACGGGCCCGGTCGTGGACGAGCTCGCCGAACCGCGACGGCGGGTGCACCCCGGTCAGCGTGGCGAGCCGTCCGTGCGACCGGTGAAAGTCGATGACGGCGGCGACGTCGACGTCGGCCAGGCCGTCGCCGTACGTGCACAGGAACAGGTCTCCGGACAGGTGGTGGGCGACGCGCTTCACCCGCGCGCCGGTCATGGCGTCGTCGCCGGTGTCGACGAGGGTGACGTTCCAGTCCTCGCTCTCCGACGAGTGGTAGCGGACGTCGCCGCTGCGCAGGTTCACGCTCACGTCCGCCGCCAGGTTGCGGTACTCGAGGAAGTACTGCTTGACCATCGAGCCGCGGTAGCCCAGGCAGCAGATGAAGTCGTTCAGGCCCGCGGCGGCGTAGATCTTCATGATGTGCCAGAGCAGCGGCCGGCCGCCGACCTCGACCATCGGCTTGGGCCGGTACTCGGTCTCTTCACGCATGCGCGTGCCCTGGCCACCGCACAGGATGACGACCTTGGGGGGGTCGGAGAAGGGGCGCATTCTGGGGCCTCAATCGACGCCCGCGCGAGGAACCTTTAGCCGTAGCCTCGCGCGCGCCGAAGCCGGCTCAAGTTCCCGCGCCGTACCGCCGATGGGGCACGCATGCAGGCTTCCCCCCGCCGCATGCCCCCTGCCTCGAACACGTTCTGGAGCGACCGCCCCGTCCTCGTCACGGGCGCCACCGGCCTGCTCGGATCGTGGCTCTGCGAGGCGCTCGTCGGGCGCGGCGCCCAGGTCGTCGCGCTCGTCCGCGATCTCGTGCCGGAGAGCCTCTTCCACACCGGCGCCGCCGGCGGCCGCTGCACGACCGTCTTCGGCGACCTGCGCGACGGCCGCCTGCTCGAGCGCGTCCTGGCCGAGTACGAGATCGACGCCGTCTTCCACCTGGGTGCACAGACGATCGTGGAGCACGCCCTGCGCGATCCCGCCAACACGATGCGCTCCAACATCGAGGGCACGTGGGAGGTGCTGGACGCCTGCCGCCGCAGCCGCCGCCCGACCCGGATCGTCGTGGCCTCCTCCGACAAGGCCTACGGCGCCCAGCCGGCTCTGCCCTACCAGGAGGATCACCCGCTCGCCGGCCGCCACCCCTACGACGTCTCCAAGAGCTGCACCGACCTGATCGCCCAGAGCTACGCCTACACCTACGACCTGCCGATCGTCGTCACCCGCTGCGGCAACCTCTACGGCGGCGGCGACCTGAACTGGAGCCGGCTCGTCCCCGGCACGGTCCGCTCGGCCCTCCAGGGCAGCCGGCCCGTGCTCCGCAGCGACGGCACGCTCATCCGCGATTACCTGTATGTCGAGGATGCCGCCGAGGCCTACATCGGACTGGCCGAGCGCGCCCACGAGCCGGGCATCGCGGGCGAGGCCTGGAACTACTCGAACGAGCTGCAGCTGACCGCCGCCGACATGACCCGGCGCGTCCTGGCCGCCTGCGGACGGTCCGACCTCGAGCTCGACATCCGCGGCGAGGCGGTGCACGAGATCGCCCACCAGTACCTGTCCGCCGCCAAGGCCCGCGAGCGGCTCGGCTGGACGCCCGCCCACGGCCTGGACGAGGGCCTGCGCCGCACCGTCGCCTGGTACCGCGGCCACCTGACCGGCGAGATCGGCCGCGCCGCATGACGCGCCCGCTGCTCGCGATCTGCATCCCGACGTACAACCGCGCCGAGCCGCTGGGGCGCCTCCTCCACCGGCTTCACGACGAGCTCGGCAGCGCCACCGACGTCATCGTCCTTGTCTCCGACAACGCCTCGCCGGACGCCACCCCGAAGCTGCTCGCGGCCGCCGGGGAGCGGATGCCGTCGCTGCGCGGGCACCGCCAGCCCGAGAACCTGGGCGCGCTCGGGAACACCCGCTGGCTGGTCGCCAACGCCCCCGACTGCGAGTACCTGTGGATCTTCGGCGACGACGACGAGCCGGCGCCGGGCGCGATCGCCTACGCCTGCGAGCTCCTGCGCGCGCACGAGCCGGCCTGGCTGCACCTCCCCCACCGCTTCGTGCACCCGGACGGCAGCGTCAAGGCCGAGTCGCGCCTGCCCCCGGCGCCCGAGGTCTACGCCGATCCCGGCCGTATGTACCTCGCGCAGACGCACTGGCTGACGTTCCTCTCGGCCTCGATCGTCCGCCGCGACGACCTGCGCCGCGTCGAGGCCGTCTCGTCGACCGACAACCTCTACTTCCCGCTGATCTGGTACTTCCGGGCGTCGCTGGCCGGGCCGTGCCTGGTCGCCGACCGGCGGCTCGTGACCGCATCCGCCGACGTCTCCTGGGGCGATCGCATGGCCGAGGTGATGACGCACCACTTCGTCGGCCTCTACGACGAGGCGATCGGGCGGCTCGTGAGCGCCGAGGAGTTCGGCCGCAGCCTCGACGCGCACTACACCCGCGACCACTACTGGTGCTGGAAGGAGGCGGGCGCCGACTACCTGATCGACACCGTCCGCCGCTTCCCCCACAGCCGCGTGCTGCGCCGCTACCTGTGGACGCTCGGCCGCGAGCTGCGCCACCCGCGCTGCGCCGCCGAGGTGGCCGCCGCGACGACCGCCGCCGGGGACGACATGGTCGCCCGGGCGCTGCTCGCAGAGGGCGAGACCGCCTTCGGCAACGGCGACGCGGCCGGGGCGGCGGAGCTCTTCACCCGCGCGCTCGAGGAGGCCCCCGCCTTCGCCGAGGCCTGGAACGACCTCGCCGTCGCCCTGCACGCGATGGGCTCCGACCAGGCGCGCGTCGCGGTCGCCACGGCCGTCGAGCTCGATCCGGCCGACGAGAACGCCTGGCAGAACCACGTCGCGATCACGGGATCCGCCGCGTGAACGCCGCCATCCTCCTCGTCGCCCGCGACAACCCGGTCGCCCTGTGGGCGCAGATCGAGGCGCTCGTCGGCTGCGACCTGGCCGAGGACGTCGAGGTGGTCGTCGTCGACGACGCGTCCGGCCCGGAGGTGCAGTCGCTGCTCGCCCGGCTCGAGGGCGATGTCACCATCCACCGCAGCGACCGCCCGGTGGGCCGGCGGACCGCCCTCACCGGCGCCGCCCGCGCGGCGAGCGCCAACGTCTGCATCGCCCTCGGGAGCAACGCCCGGCCGCGTCCCGGCTTCGTCGAGCCGCTCGTCGCTGCCGTGCGCGCCGGCGCCGTCCTGGCCGCGCCGGTGCTCGAGACCGGCGCCGGCGACGTGTACGGCTACCGCGCCGCCGCCGACGGCAGCCTGTGGCCGGTCACCGCGCCCGGAGACGCCGTCGACGCTCTCGGCGTCGACTGCCTGGCCGCGGCGAAGTCCTGGTGGACCGACCGCCAGCCGCTCTTCGGCGTGCGCGAGGGGCACCATGAGCTTCTGACCGCGGCTGCTGCCGGCGGGGGCCTGGCCGTCGTCGCCGAGTCGCGGGTCGGCCGGGCTTCCTGCGGGCCGGCCGCGAGCGTGATCCTGTGCACCCGCGACCGCCCGGACGAGGTCTCCGAGTGCGTCGCAGCCTGCACCGCCCACGGCGTCCTCGCCGACGGCGGCGAGATCGTCGTCGTCGACAACGGCGTGACCCCGCTCGAGATCGAGCTGGGCCCGCACGTGCGCGTGGTGCGCGAGCCGATCGCCGGGCTCTCGCGGGCCCGGAACGCCGGCGCTCGTGTGGCCGCGAACGACCTGCTCGTCTACCTCGACGACGACGCCCGCCCGGCGCCGGGCTGGATCGAGAGCCTGCGCGACGCGTTCTGCGACCCGCGGGTCGTGATCGCCGGCGGCCCGATCTACCCGCTCTGGCCGGCCGAGCGCCCCGCCGGCTGGCCTGCCGCCGGCCTCGAGTCCTTCTTCGGCGGGCTCTCGCTGGGCGACGCCGATTTCGAGTTCCCCGGCCGCGCCGAGGTGTACGGCGGCAACTGGGGCGTCCGCCGAGCGATCCTCGACGCCGTCGGCGGGTTCGACGTCCAGTTCGGCGCCGGCGAGGGCGGCAGCCTCGGCGGCGAGGAGTTCATGGCCGCGACCCACGTGCACCGGCTCGGCCTGGGCGACGGCCGCTATGTGACCGCCGCAGGCGTCGGCCACCGCATCGAGGCGGACAAGGTCGACGAGGGCTACATGGCGCTGCGCGCGTTCCGAAACGGCGTCGAGACGGTGCGCTACGAGCAAACGCCGGCCGACATCGCAATTGACACACGCGACGAATGCCAATTGGCCGGCGAGACCGCCGACCAGCTGGCCGCCATCTCGGCCGCCGACATCCCGCTCGAGGCGCGGATCCGCCAGGCCGTCGACCTGGGGATGCGCGCCGCCCGTGAGGCGCCGGGCTCTGACCTCGCCCGCGGCCGGGTGACGCCGCCCGCGCGCCGCGTCCCCCGCCGCTCCGGCCCGCCCGGCGAGCGCGAGTCGGTCCTGTTCTTCTACCCCGACATGCCCGAGCCGAGCAGAAGCGCGGGCCATACCCGGGCGTCCGAGATCGCCTTCGCGCTTCGCCGCCTGGGCTACCGCACGACCCTCGCCTGCGAAACATCCACCGGCTACGAGGCCGCCGCCGAGCGGTTCGCGGGCAGCGGGATCGAGGTGGCCGCGACCGACCGCGGCGACGACCTCGACGCGCTGCTGCGGCGGGGCTTCGACGCCGCCATCGTCTCGTTCCACACCCTTGCCGCACGGGCCGTCCCCGTACTGCGCGCCGTCACGCCGCGCACCCGGATCGCCGTCGACTCGGTCGACGTCCACTTCGTGCGCATGCGCCGGGCCGCCGAGCTCGCCGGCGACCAGGTCGCCGTCGTCCGCGCCGACCACGGCCGGGCCCAGGAGCTGGCCGTCTACGCCGCCGCCGACGTCGTCCTCGCCGTGACGGAGGACGAGCGGGCCCTGCTGGCCGGCCTCCTGCCCGGCGCCGACGTGCAGGTGCTCGGGAACGTCCACCGCGTCGCCGAGACGGTGGCGCCGCTGGCCGGCCGGCGCGGGTCGCTGTTCGTCGGCAGCTACGGCCACGCGCCCAACGCCGACGCCGTCCGCTGGCTCTGCGCGGACGTCATGCCCCTGCTCCACGCCGCCGGCCATGAGAACCCTGTCGTCGTCGCCGGCGCGAACATGCCCGACGACCTCGCCGCGCTCGCAAGCGCGGCCGGCGCCCAGCCGCGCGGCTTCCTGCCGTCGATGGACGCCGAGCTGGCCGCCCGGCGCATCTCGATCGCGCCGCTTCGCTTCGGCGCGGGCCTCAAGGGCAAGGTGGGCGAGTCGCTGGCCGCGGGCGTCCCGGTCGTCGGCACGACCATCGCCGCCGAGGGCTTCGCCCGGCCCGAGCGCGGGATGCTGATAGCCGACACCGCCGCGGAGTTCGCGGACGCCATGATGCGGCTCGAGGCCGACGACGGCCTCTGGGCGAAGCTCTCGGCCGGCGGCCGCGAGCTCGTCTCCGAGACACTCGGCCTGGGCGCCTGCGAGGCGGCCCTCGAACGCATCCTCGGCGGCCTGCTCGCGCGGCGGGCCGCGTGAGCACGCCCCGCGTCACGTTCGCCATCGCCGCCTACAACGGCGAGCGCTACCTGGCCGAGGCCATCGAGAGCTGCCTGGCCCAGGACTACGCCGACTTCGAGCTCCTGATCGTCGACGACGCCTCGACCGACTCGACACCCGACGTGATCGCGCGCTACGCGGACGACCCGCGCGTCCGCGTCGTCACGCACCCCGAGAACCGCGGCATCGCCGCCGCCTACAACGCGATCGTCGAGCACGCCCGCGGCGAGCTGATCGCCCGCATCGGCCACGACGACATCGCCCTGCCCGACCGGCTCAGCCGCCAGGTCGCCGTGTTCGACGCCCACGCGGACACGGCCATCGTGCACGGCGACGCGGTCACGATCGACGGCACCGGCAAGGTCGTCGGCGAGTGGCGGTGCCCTGAGTTCGACCGGGAGGGCATGGTGCAGATGCTCGTGCGCCGCCACAACTACCTGGTCGACCCGACCACGATGATCCACCGCCGGGTCCACGCCGAGGTGGGCGGCTACAGCGCCGACTACCCGATGTGCAACGACTTCGACCTGTGGCTGCGGGCGGCGCCGCGGTTCCGCTTCCGCCACACCGGGCCGGGCCCGCTCATCCGCTACCGCCGCCACGGCGGCAACTTCTCGGACGAGTCCGCCCGCGCCCGCGAGATCGACGAGGTCTCCCGCGCGCTCGAGGCCGCGATCGAGCGCGAGGACTGGCGCGTGCTGGCGCCCGAGGCGGCCACCGAGCAGGGCGCGCTCGTGCTCCTGGCCGACGCGCTCGAGCGGCGCGCGCTGCCCCTGCCCGAGCTCGCCGCCCGCCTGCGCGAGCGCGGCCTGGCCGCTCGGCCCCGGATCGTCATGACCTCCTTCGGCTACGACGACTCCGGCGGCGGCACGATCGTCCCCCGGCAGGTGTCGCAGGAGCTCGCCCGGCGCGGCTACGACGTCACCGTGTTCCACGCCGCCGTCGGCCGGATCGAGCCCGCAGAGCCCTACCAGGTGCGCGAGTGGTGGCAGGACGGCGTCCGCCTCGTGGGCGTCTTCAACCGCCCCCACGGCCTCATGGACCTCGGCCATCCCGACCGCGAGGTCGACGACCCGCCGATCACGCGCGCGTTCGCCGACCTGCTCGACCGCGTCCGCCCCGACGCCGTGCACTTCCACAACTTGCACAACCTCGGCGCCGCGCTGATCGACGAGGCCGCCGTGCGCGGCATCCGGTCGCTGTTCACGACCCACAACTACTGGCTGGCCTGTCCGCGCGGCTACCTGTTCACCGACACGCTCGACCTCTGCCACGGCCCCGGCGACCGCGGCGGCGACTGCGCCGCCTGCGTCGGCAGCCTCGACGCCGACGCCTACCGCCGCCGCCTGAGCGAGATCCGCGGCCGCTTCAGCCGCGGCATCGACGTGTGCCTGGCGGTGTCCGAGGCGATGCGGGCCACGCTCGCCGGCGCCGGGTTCCCGGCCGACGCGATCGACGTCGTGCCGCAGGCGATGCCGGAGGACGAGGCGATCTGGGCGGCGCTCGGCCGTGACCGCGTTCCCGGCCGGATCGGCGAGGAGCTCGTCGTCGGCTTCTTCGGCTCGGCGCTGCCGCAGAAGGGGCCGAGCCTCCTGATCGACGCCGCCCAGCGCACCGAGGCGAACATTCGGGTGCGCATCCACGGCGAGGTGCCCGAGCGGTTCGCCGCCGACCTGCGGGCCCGCGACGCCCGCGGCGTGGTCGAGATCTGCGGCACGTTCGGCCATGGCGACCTGCCCGAGCTGCTCGCCTCTGTCGATGTCGCCGTCATCCCGTCGGTCTGGTGGGACTGCGCGCCGCTGATGGTCTCGGAGTGCCTGGCCGGCCGCGTGCCGGTGCTGGCCGCCCGCATGGGCGGCATCCCCGACTTCGTCGCCGACGGCGAGAACGGCCTGCTCTTCGACGGCCGCGACGGCGCCGACCTGGCCCGCCAGCTCGACCGCCTGGCGAGCGAGCCGGGCCTGCTCGAGCGGCTCCAGGCGAACATCGCCGCGCCGCGGTCGTTCGCCGCCCACGTCGACGAGCTCGAGGCCTACTACCGCGGCGAGCGGCCGCGCCGCGACCACACGGGCGTCGCGCCGGTCAGCGTCCGCTGGCAGGGCGACCACGGCTCGACCCAGAGCCTCGCCGGCGTCAACCGCAGCGTGTGCGAGCTGCTCGGGGCCGCCGACGGGATTGCGCTCGAGCGCGTCTCCCGCACCGGCCAGGGCGGCGGCCCGGCGCTGCCGCTGCCGGCCCAGGTCGAGGTGCGGCACCAGTTCCCGCCCGACCTGCGACCGGCGGCGTCGGGGCGGCTCGCGGTGATCCAGCCGTGGGAGTTCGGCGCGGCCCCGGTCGAGTGGGTCGAGGGCATCAACGCGAACGTCGACGAGCTGTGGGTGCCGAGCGCCCACGTCCGCGACGTGTACGTCGCCTCCGGCGTGGAGGCCGGCCGCGTCGCCGTCGTCCCGAACGGCGTCGACCTGGAGATGTTCGCGCCCGAAGGCCCGCGCATGGAGCTCGACGCGCCGGGGTTGCGGATCCTCTTCGTGGGCGGCCTGATCGACCGCAAGGGCCCCGACCTGCTCATCTCCGCCTTCCTCGAGGTCTTCGCCGGCCGCGACGACGTCACCCTGATCGTCAAGGACTTCGGCGCGGACGGCATCTACCCGATGTCCGACCGCAGCCGCCTGCGCGACTACGCCGAGTCCGGCCAGAGCCCGCGCATCGTCTACCTGCACCGCGACATGACGACCGAGGAGGTGGCGTCGCTCTACCGCGCCTGCGACGTCCTCGTGCACCCCTACCGCGGCGAGGGCTTCGGGATGCCCGTGCTCGAGGCGATGGCGTGCGGCCTGCCGGTCGTGGTGACCGCGGGCGGCCCCACCGACGAGTTCTGCCCCGACGAGGCCTGCTGGCGGATCCGGGCCGAGCGGCGCGAGTACGACGAGGACCGGGCCGGCAAGTGGGTCACCGCCGGCCGGCCGTGGATGCTCGAGCCCGATCCCGGGCACCTGCGCGAGCTGCTGCTCGCGGCCGTCGCCGACGCGGACGGTCGGGGGACGCGCGGTCTCGCCGGCCGCGAGGCGGCGGAGAAGCTTTCATGGGCCGTCGTGGCCGAGAGTTACCGCGAGCGGATCGCCGCGCTGGCCGCCCGCCCGCCGCTGCATGCCCTTCCGGAGCCGGCGCCGCTCGAGCTCGACCCGGCCCGCATCCGCCTGCTGGCGACGCCCGCCTGGCGCGGGGACGACCGCCTCGGCGAGCTGCTCGCCGCCTGGGTCGGCGGGGTGCGCCCCGGCACGGGGGCGTGCCTCTTCCTGCTCGCCGATCCGCGCAGCGCGCCCCGCGAGGAAGCCTGCACCCAGCGCGTCCTCGACGCGGCCGCCGACGCCGGGGTCAGCCTGGACGAGTGCGCCGACATCGTCATCCTCACCCACTCGCTGGCCGGCGCCGACGGCCCGCGTCTGCACGCCGGCGTCGACGGTTACGTGCCCCTGCACGACGGCTGCGCGGGCCACGAGCGGCTCGCCCGGGCGGCCGGACGGCCGGTGCTCGCGGCCGACGCCGCCGCGCTCGCGGCCTGGGCGGCCGCCGACATGCGCCTGGCCGCGTAGGCGTCACAACTTCGCAACAGGAGTGCAACAGCCCCCGTTCGGGGTCTGACCCCGATTGTCGGTTATTCCCGCCGGCGCCGGCCCGTGACCGCCAGGCTGGCGGCGCCCACCACCATCACGACGGCCGCCGCCCACTCGATCCGGGCGCGCAGCGGGTGCACCTTGTGGGTCTGGCCCTCCAGGCACACGCCCACCTTCGGGCAGCGCGTCGGCGCGGTCTGGTTCCAGGTGTAGGTGCCGAGCACGGCCAGCGCCACCGCGGCGATCGCGGCGATCAGGACCGCCCGGCTGCGCAGCCGTTCGCGCATGACGGGAAGCGTACCGGGAGGGGTTGCCGGATCAGCGGTGGGCGGCGTGGCCGCGCTCGTTCAGCATGCCGATCATGCCGACGAACACGAGGCCGACCGCCAGCGTGCCGGCGCCGACCGTGAGCGCCGCGCGGTCGGATGCGACCCCGATCAGCCAGAAGTAGAGGGTGCTCGAGAAGCCCGCCACGATCACCGCGGAGCCGCCCAGGATCGCCATCGTGCGCGCGAGCGCGAAGGCGGCGTCGCCGGGCATCAGGGCCGACGCAGACATCTGGATGCCGAGCGCGGCGGCGATGACACACCCCAGCGTCGCGAGGAACGCCGTGGCTGCGGCCCACTGGGCCAGATGCTGCAGCAGGTAGACCCCCACGTCCGCAACTCTACCTCCGCGTGCGCCCCCAGTCCCGGGGTCGGGGGAAACACCCCTCGCTTCGGGCCCGAACCCACCCGAACGGGTAGTGCGTCAGGGTGCGGCCGCCTGTCCGGCCCGGTAGCCGGCCGAATATCCTCGCTCGTAGCTCTTCCTGCGCAGCGTGTCGATCCGCTTGCGGCCGTTCCCGGCATGGCTCGTCCGCTCGCTCCCGGCGGCCAGCCCGCGGACGTAGGCCTGGCCCTGGATCTGGCGCACGACGGCAGGCGTGTAGCGCGTCGCGGTGGCGTTCCCGGCCGACCACGCGGCGACGCCGACGACCGTCGCGACGAGGGCCGTGAGGCTCACCCACAGGACGACGCCCGCGACCGAGAGGCGCGTGATCGACTCGGAGACATGCAGGGATCCGTACACGGGCGGACTTCCCCCTTCGGCCGGGCCCGGCCGGATTCCTGCAAACTCACTGGATGATCGATTCCACGACCCTGTGCGGTCTCGGCGGTTGCGAACCGAGCAGCGCAAGGACGCAGGGAGCGTGGATGCGCTTGACCGCGGTCCGAGGCGTCTGCGATGACGCAGACGCTGAGGCGCAGCCCCAACCAACAGTCCGAACCCGCACCAACAGCCTGACGTCCAGGCTCGCGGGGAGGTGGAATCAATCATCGACGGCGGGGAGATCGGCGAGCGCAGCGTCGAGCCGGGCGAGCGATTCGTCCCGGCCCACCAGCTCCAGGCTCTCGTACAGCCCCGGCGAGACGGTGCTCCCGGTGAGCGCGACCCGCACCGGCATGAAGAGCGCGCGCGGCTTCACGCCCTGCCGCTCGCAGGCGGCGTGCAGGGCCGCTTCGATCGCCTCGGCCGTCCACGGATCGACCTCGGCGAGCGCCTCGCGGGCGGCCCGCAGGGACGCCGGCGCGCGCTCGTCCTTGCCCACCCGCTCCCAGGCGGCCGGATCGCGCTCCGGCGGGCCGAACAGGAACCCGGCGAGGCGCGGGAACTGGCCCAGCACGCGCATCTTCTCCTGCACGAGCGGCGCCGCCTCGGCAACCTGCTCCGGCTGGTCGGCCAGCGGCGAGGCCGCGGAGACGAGGTAGTCCTGGAGCTCCTTCACGAACGTCTCGGGCGCAAGCGCGCGCAGGTGCTCGCCGTTCAGCCACTCGAGCTTCTCCGGGTCGAACACGCCCGGGCTCTTGGTCACCCGCTCGAGCGTGAACCGCTCGATCAGCTCGGGCCGCGTCATGAAGTTCGTGTGGTCGTCGAAGCTCCAGCCGACGAGCGCCAGGTAGTTCACGAGCGCATCCGCGATCACGCCCGCGTCGCGGAATTCCTCGACCGAGATCGCGCCGTGCCGCTTCGAGAGCTTGCGCTTGTCCGGCCCGAGCACCATGGGCAGGTGGGCGAAGACCGGCTCCGGGGCGTCGAGCGCGCGGTAGAGCGCCAGCTGGCGCGGCGTCGACGGCATCAGGTCCTCGCCGCGGATCACGTAGGTCACGCCCATGGCGATGTCGTCGAACGGGTTCGCGAACTGATAGGTCGGCGACCCGTCCGACCGCAGGATCACGTGGTCGCCCTGGAGGGCGTTGTCCCACTCGACCGTGCCGTGGACGACGTCCTCGATGACGGTGGTGCCGGACGCCGGCAGGGCCAGGCGCACGACCGCGGGCCGGCCCTCCGCGGCGAGCGCCTCGAGCTCGGCCGCCGCTGCGTGCCGGCAGCGGCCGCTGTAGATCAGCGGCCGGCCGTCGGCCTGGCGGCGGGCTCGCTCCTCGGCCAGCTCGGCCTCGGTGCAGTAGCAGCGGTAGGCCTTGCCGTGCGCGATCAGGTCCTCGGCGGCGGCCCGGTAGAGGTCGTAGCGCTGCGTCTGCCGGTAGGGCCCGTCGTCCCAGTCGATCCCGAGCCAGCGCAGCACCGCCTCGGCGTGCTCGACGGCGGCCTCGGTGGAGCGGGCGACGTCCGTGTCCTCGAACCGCAGCACGACCCTGCCGCCGCGGCCGCGGGCGAAGAGCCAGTTGAAGAGCATCGTGCGCACCGTGCCGACGTGGAAGAGCCCGGTCGGGCTGGGCGGCATGCGGACGCAGACGGGACGGGACGACACGGCCGGTCAGTCTAGAGTGAATCCCTCAGGGCAGGTCCGATCGCGCACGAACACCTCCGGGCCCGGGCTGCGGTCGTTCGACACCAGGTTGCCGGCCCACGAGGAGAAGACTGGTGTCTGGCCGTTGGTATCGCCGGAGACCAGCGTCGAGGCGGGCGAGGAGAAGACGACGTCGCGGCCGTGGCGGGTCAGCCGGAGGTGCGCTGCATTCCGCGTTGGCCTGGCGACCGCGCCTGCGCCTGGGCCCCGGTCGTGGAGACGCTGATGCGAGTCGTCACCCGGCGCGGCGGTCGCGCACGAACGCGTCGGTGCGCGGGTTGGTGTCGTGGGGCACCAGGTTGGTGGCGCCGGAGTTGAACACCACGTAGCGGCCGTCGGCGCTGATAGCCGCGGCGTAGCTGTACAGGTTGGCCTCGGCGCCTGTCCTGGACACGCTCTCCAGGTCACAGTGCAGACCGTTCCGCGACGTCCAGGTCACGTCCACGTAACGGGTGTCTCACAGCCGCGCCGGGAAGGCCCGCCGACTACGATCGCTCCATGCAGTACGGGGCTCACCTCGGCGTCGCCGGCGGCGCGTACAAGGCGCTCGACCGCGCCCGCACGATCGGCGCGACGTCGCTGCAGATCTTCACGCAGAGCCCGCGCATGTGGCGGCATCCCGTCGTCGAGCCCGACGCGGCCGAGCGGTTCCGGGCCGCGCGCAAGACGGCGAAGGTGCAGACGGTGGTCTGCCATGCCACCTACCTGATCAACCTGGGAGCGTCCGACCCCGAGCTCTACGAGAAGTCGGTCGGAGCGCTCCACAACACGATGCGGGCGGCGCAGGCGATCGGGGCCAACGGGGTCGTCTTCCACCTCGGCAGCCATCTCGGCCGCGGCCTCGACGCCGTCATGCCGCAGGTGGCCGAGGCGCTCACCGAGGTGCTGGCTGACGCCGACCCTGACTCGCCGACCCGGCTCGTCATCGAGAACTCTGCCGGCGCGGGCGGGACGATGGGCGTCGGCCTGGACGAGATCGAGCAGGTCATGGACGCCATCGGCCGCCCCGAGCGCGTCGCGGTGTGCCTGGACACCTGCCACCTGTGGGCGTCCGGCGTCGACGTCACCGACCCGGGCCGGGTCGACGCGCTCATGGCCGAGGTGGACGAGCGGTTCGGCCTCGACCGGCTCACCTGCCTGCACGTGAACGACGCCGCCGTCGACCTCGGCTCCCAGCGCGACCGTCACGCCGAGGTCGGCAAGGGCGTGATCGGCCGCGAGCTGGCGGTGATCCTCGGCCATCCGGCGCTGCAGGAGATCCCGGCGATCATGGAGACTCCGGGCGACGACGAGGAGCAGCCGTACGCGCGCAGCATCCGGGCGCTGCGCCGCTTCCACCGCGCCGGGGTGAAGCGCGCAGCCGAGCGGACCGGTGCTTGACATCGGCGCCTCCCGGCCGCTCCCGACCTCCGAGCTCGAATTCCGGGCCACCCGCAGCGGCGGGCCCGGCGGCCAGCACGTGAACACGTCGTCGACGCGGGTCGAGCTCGTGTTCGACCTCGCCGGGAGCCCCACGCTGACCGAGGCGGAGCGCGGGCTGGCCCGGCGGCGGCTGCGCTCGCGGCTCGACGCCGAAGGCCGGCTGCGCGTCGTCGCCCAGGACGAGCGCAGCCAGCATCGCAACCGCCGCCTCGCCACCGAGCGCTTCTGCGCGCTCATGCGCGACGCGCTCGCCCCACCGCCGCCGCCGCGCCGGCCCAGCAAGCCGACGAGGGCCTCGACGGAGGAGCGGCTCGAGCGCAAGCGTCGCGACGCCGCCCGCAAGCGGATGCGCCGCCCGCCCGCAGACGCCGACGACCGCGCGGAGGCCACCCGTGCGGCTTGAGGGCCGCACCGCGCTCGTGACCGGGGGCGGCACCGGGATCGGCGCCGCCATCGTGCGCCGCTTCGCCGCGGAGGGCGCGACCGTGTGGGCGATGGGCCGCCGGCGGGAGGCGCTCGAGGCGAGCGGCGGGCAGCCGATCGCGGGCGACATCGCCGACGCGGACGACCGCCGCCGCGCGCTGGAGCAGACCGGGCCGCTCGACGTGCTCGTGAACAACGCCGGCCTGGGCGACGCGGACTGGGACGCGACCATCGCCGTCAACCTGACCGCGGCCCATCGCCTGGCGGATGCGGCGGCCGACGGGCTGGCCGCGCGCCGGGGCGCGATCGTGAACGTCTCCTCGGTGGCCGCGCTCGTGGCGGGACCCGGAGCGCCCCAGTACGCCGTCTCGAAGGCGGCGCTGGTGATGCTGACGAAGTCGCTCGCGGTGACGCTCGGGCCACGCGGCGTGCGCGCCAACGCGATCTGCCCCGGCTGGGTGCGCACGCCGATGGCGGACCTGGAGATGTCGGCGCTCGGCGCGGACACCGAGGCCGCCTACCGCGAGGTCACCCGGCACGTCCCGCTGGGCCGGCCGGCGCAGCCGGACGAGGTCGCGGCCGCCGCGCTCTTCCTGGCCTCGGACGAGGCGTCCTACGTCTCGGGCGCCGTGCTCACCGTGGACGGCGGCATGACCGCGGTGGACGTCGGCACCCTCGCGTTCCATGAATAGCCGGTGGCAGGCACCGGATATTCACGCCGCCGTCAGTCGTCGCCGCGGATGACGCGGAAGCTGGGCCGGTCGGGCAGCTCGTGGAACTCGGGGTTGATGCAGCCCATCGGGTCCTCGCGGTTCTCGTAGGCCCGCTCGACGTCGGCCGGGCAGATCGGCAGCGGCTCGCGCACCGCCCGCACCGACCCGAAGCCGTTGCGGCGGCGGCGCGCCCGCTCGAGCACCTCGAGGTCGATGTCGGCGGCGAAGATCTCCTGCGTGCAGCCGACGTACGTGCGCCCGAAGGCGTCGTAGGCGTAGAGGAAGGGGCACTGCTGTTCGAGGCAGCGGGACGGGTGCACGACCTTCTGGCACACGACCCCGCAGCGCCGGCACTCCACATCTGACGCGGGCGGAGCGACGGGCAGCGACTGACGGATACGGCCCATCGTCAGATCTTACCGGCCCGTCCGGATTCGACAATCCCCTCGAGAATCTCCACCACTTGCAGGGGTTCTGTGCCCGTCGTCACACCCCTTCCCGCGGCTTCCGGATCCTGCCGGTACCAGGTCGCGAGGCAGGTCCGCATGCCCACGGCGGCGGCCCCGAGCACGTCGTCGCGCACGCTGTCGCCCACGAACACGGCCTCGCCCGGGTCGACGCCAAGCGCGTTCGAGACAGCCGCGAAGAAGCGCGGATCCGGCTTGCGCACGCCCACCTCGCAGGAGAGCACGACGGCGTCGACGCGGCCCCCGATCCCCTGCGCTGCGAGGTCGGCGCGGAAGAGCCCGGGCGGGTCGAAGGCGTTCGCCGCGACGGCCGATCGCAGGCCGAGCGCGCGCACGCCGTCGAGCAGGGCCGGCGTGTCCGGATGCACGTGCCGGGCCGGCGCCCAGATGCGGTACTCCGCCTCGATCCCGCGGCGCACGGCGGCGGGCGCCGCGTCGATCCCGAAGTCGCGCAGCGCCGCCGCCACCGCGGCGGGATAGTCGAGCTCGACCGGGTCGCCGTCCGTGCGGGCGAAGCGGCGCCGCAGCCCCTCCCCGACGCGGCCGGCCGCACGCGCATCGCCGCCGGCCGCAACGACCAGCGCCTCGACGCCGCGGCGCCACAGG
The DNA here is from genome assembly GCA_036273515.1 of Gaiellales bacterium. Lineage (GTDB taxonomy): Bacteria > Actinomycetota > Thermoleophilia > Gaiellales > JAICJC01 > JAICJC01. Next base: position 52,775 of record DASUHM010000049.1, on the reverse strand, counting down.
CGTTCGTCCCAGCGGAATTCCGCGAGCGTGTCGCGGTAGTCGAACGCGGCGGCGCGCAGCACCTAGATGACTGATTCCACGCCCGGTGTGTCCTGGGCGGCTGCGAACCGGGCAGCGCGAGGACGCAGGGAGCGCTCATACCTGGTTGTATGGGCGCGACCGAGGACACAGCGATGCGACGGTTCGCAGCCGCAGCCCCACCAGCACGCCGAACACCCCTCACAGCCGGGCGCCCAGGTGCGCAGAGGTGTGGGATCATTCATCTAGCCCGGACGTCGGGTGCTCGTCGAACCCGTAGCGTACGAGCAGGCGCTTGGCCGCCTCGGCCTCGTCGAGCCGGGTCACCGGCCGCGTGTGCGGCGCGTCCTTCAGCATCTGCGGATCGTCGCCGGCCTCCTGCGCGATCGCGAGCATCGCCTCGCAGAACGCGTCGAGCGTCTCGCGCGTCTCCGTCTCGGTCGGCTCGATCATGAGCGCCTCGGACACGATCAGGGGGAAGTAGATCGTGGGCGGGTGGAACCCGTGGTCCATCAGCCGCTTGGCGACGTCGAGCGCCGTGATCCCGTGCTCGCGTTTGAGGGTGCGGGCCGAGACGACGAACTCGTGCATGCAGTGGCGGTCGACGGGCAGGTCGTATGCGCCCTTCAGCCGCGCCAGCACGTAGTTCGCGTTCAGGACGGCCACCTCGGACATGTCGCGCAGGCCCGGCCCCCACATGCGCATGAACGCGTAGGCGCGCACGAAGACGCCGAACGGCCCGCCGAACCCGCGCACCTTGCCGATCGTCTTCGGCCGGTCGCTCTCGAGCCGGAAAGTGTCGCCGTCGCGGACGACCACCGGCACCGGCAGGAACTGCTCGAGGTCGCGCCGCACTGCCACCGGCCCGCCGCCCGGCCCGCCGCCGCCGTGCGGCTGCGAGAACGTCTTGTGCAGGTTGTAGTGGACGATGTCGAAGCCCATGTCGCCCGGCCGGGAGATGCCGCACACGGCGTTCAGGTTGGCGCCGTCGTAGTAGAGGAGCGCGCCGGCCGAGTGGAAGATGTCGGCGATCTCGGAGATCCGCTCCTCGAACAGGCCGAGCGTCGACGGGTTGGTCAGCATGAGCCCCGCCGTGTGCTCCCCCACCTTGCCGCGCAGGTCGTCGACGTCGACGTTGCCGCGCACGTCGGTCTTCACGCGCACGAGCGTGTAGCCCGCCATCGCGACGCTGGCCGGGTTGGTGCCGTGGGCGGTGTCGGGGATGATCACCTCCGTGCGGTCCTCGCCGCGGTCCGCGAAGTGGGCCCGCATGAGCGTGAGGCCGGTCAGCTCGCCCTGCGACCCGGCTGCCGGCTGGAGCGTGACCGCATCGAGGCCGACCACCTCGGCCAGCATCTCCTGCAGCCGCCACATCAGCTCGAGCGCGCCCTGGGCGCCCTCGTCCTCCTGGTGGGGGTGCAGGTCGGCGAAGCCGGGCAGGCCGACCGCACGCTCGTTGATGCGCGGGTTGTACTTCATCGTGCAGGAGCCGAGCGGGTAGAAGCCCGTGTCGATCCCGAACGTCCGCGTCGAGAGCTCGGTGTAGTGGCGCACGAGCTCAGGCTCGGCCAGCTCCGGCAACCGCGGCGGGGTGGTGCGCGCCAGCTCCGCCGGCACCTCGGCGACCTGGACGCCCGGATCGGGGATGCGGCCCGCCCGCCGGCCCGCGCGCGACTTCTCGTAGATGAGCTTCATGCCGCCACCGCCTGCACCTGGCGTAAGACCTCGGCAAGCCGGTCGATGTCGGCCGCCGTGCGCTTCTCGGTCAGGCACACGAGCAGGACGTCGTCCATCCCCTCGTACTCGCGGCCGAGCGCGTAGCCGGGGTGGACGCCCAGCTTGCGCGCGTCGCGGATCACGTCGCGCGCCGGCCGGCTCAGGCGCACGGCGAACTCCTGGAACGTTGGCCGGTCGAACGCGAGCGGCAGCCCCAGCCGCCGCTTCGCATGCTCGGTCAGCGACAGGCAGGCCCGGCCGACGTCGCCCAGCCCCTGAGGGCCGAGCCAGCTCAGGTAGATCAGGCCCGCCACCGCCAGCAGCGTCTGGTTGGTGGTGATGTTCGACGTCGCCTTCTCGCGGCGGATGTGCTGCTCGCGCGTCTGCAGCGTGAGCACGAACCCGCGGCGGCCGTCGTGGTCATGCGTCTCGCCGACGATCCTGCCCGGCAGCTTGCGGATGTAGTCCGACCGGGCCGCGAGGAAGCCGAAGTGCGGGCCGCCGTAGGACATGTGGTTCCCGGCCGACTGGCCCTCGCCGATGGCGAGCGCACAGCCGTATGCGCCGGGCGCCTCGAGCACGCCGAGCGTCATCAGGTCGACGTGCGCGATCGCGAGCGCGCCCGCGGCAGACGCGGCGGCGGCCAGCTCCGGCGCCGGCTCGAGGCAGCCGAAGAAGTTCGGCTGCGGGAAGATCGCGCAGGCGGCGTCGGCGCAGGCGGCGCCGAAGCGGTCGGGATCGGTGGTCCCGCCGGTGTGCGGCACCTCGACGACCTCCATCCCGAAGCCGGGCGCGAACGTGCGCACCACCTGGCGCACCTGCGGGTTGAGCGTCTGGGCGACGACGACCTTCGTCCGGCCGGTCGTCTGCTTGGCGACGTAGCAGGCGTCGGCGGCGACGGTCGTCCCGTCGTAGCCGGAGGCGTTCGACACGTCCATCCCGGTCAGCTCGCAGATCGCGGTCTGATACTCGAAGATCGCCTGCAGCGTGCCCTGGCTCATCTCCGGCTGGTACGGCGTGTAGGCCGTGAGCAGCTCGCCGCGCTGCATGACCGCGTCGACGACGGCCGGCACGTAGTGGTCGTACACCCCGGCGCCGAGGAACGAGAGCTCGCTGCCCGTGCCCGAGTTGCGTCCGGCCAGCTCGCACAGATGCGCCCACAGCTCGCCCTCGGTCAGCGCCCGGTCGACCCGCAGCGGCCGGTCGAGGCGGACGGCGGCCGGGATCTCGGCGAAGAGGTCTGCGACCGACTCGACGCCGATCGCGGCCAGCATCGCCGCGCGGTCCTCGTCGGTCAGCGAGGTGAAGCTCACAGCGACTCGAGCAGCTCGCGGTACGCGCCGGCGCTCATCAGCCCGTCGAGCTCGCCGGGATCGCTCATGCGCACCTTCACCAGCCAGCCCTCGCCGTAGGGGTCGTCGTTCACGGTGCTCTCGTTCCCCTCCAGCGTGCCGTTCACCTCGACCACCTCGCCGGACAGCGGCGCCACCAGCGCCGACACGGCCTTGGTCGACTCGAGCTCGCCGTAGTCGCCGTCCTTCGACACGGTCGCGCCCACGTCGGGCGGGCTGTAGAACACGACCTCGCCGAGGGTGTCCTGGGCGTACCAGGTGATGCCGAACGTGGCGGTGTCACCGTCGACCCTCACCCAGTCGTGGGCCTCGTGGTAGTGCAGCTCCTCGGGGTAGCTCTCGTCGCTCATTCGCGCGTCTCCTTGACGTACAGGGGCTTTGGGGCCACGCGGGCGGCGACAGGCCGGCCGCGGGCGTCGATCTCGATCTCCGTGCCCTCCGCGGCCAGCTCGGCCGGGACGTAGCCCATGCCGATGCCGATCCCGAGCGACGGCGACATGGTGCCGCTCGTGACCTTGCCGGCGGGCCGCAGGGGCATGCCCTGGCGGGGGATGCCGCGCCCCTCGACCCGCAGCGCCACGAGCCGGTCGTAGCCGCCGGCCTCCTTCTGCCCGCGCAGGGCGTCGGCACCGACGAAGTCCTTGCGATCGAGGGCGCACACCCAGCCGAGGCCCGCCTCCAGGGCGGTATGGGTGTCGTCCAGGTCGTTGCCGTAGAGCGGATAGCAGACCTCGAGTCGGAGGGTGTCGCGCGCGCCCAGGCCGGCCGGCGTGGCGCCGGCGGCGACGATCGCGTCCCACAGCGGCCCGACCTTCTCGGCGGCGGCCATCAGCTCGACGCCCGGCTCGCCGGTGTAGCCGGTACGGGCCACGATCGCGCGAACGCCGCAGACCTCGGCGTCGACGAACCCGAACGGCGGCAGCTCCGGCAGCTCGACCAGGCCGAGAGCGGCCGGCCCCTGCAGGGCGAGCATCGCGATCCCCTCCGAGAGGTCCTCGAGCTCGGCGTCGTCCGGCACGCGCGCGGCCAGCCAGTCGCGATCGGCGTCCACCCGCGAGGCGTTCACGACGAGCAGGACGTGGTCGTCGGCGAAGCGGTAGGCGATCAGGTCGTCGATCGGGCAGCCGTGGTCGTCGAGGAGCAGCGTGTACTGCGCCTTGCCGGCCTCGATCCGGTCGATGTCGTTCGAGAGCATCCGCTGCACGAACGGGATCGCGCCCGCTCCGCGCACCTCGAGCTGGCCCATGTGCGAGACGTCGAAGACGCCGGCATGGGTGCGGACGGCCTGGTGCTCCGGGATGACGCCCCGGTACTGGACGGGCATCTCCCACCCGGCGAAGGGAACCATCCGCGCCCCCGCTGCCACATGGCGGTCGCGGAGCGGCGTGTGCCGGAGACCCTCGGACGCGTGCATCCGGGCGCGCAGTCTATCGGGTTACGCGGCCGCGAAACGGTGCATGGTGCACGCCGCCGCGGGCGGCCGTCCCCGGCTCAGATGCCGGCGCCGAGATCCTCCTTTTCGACCACCCAGAACCTGTCATGTGTGTCGAGCACCCGCTCTTCAGCAGGCGTTCGCGGCGTACCTCGTCCCGTTCCAGGGCCATGGGTTCACCCTACCCCACCCGTCCCGTGCGGAACCCGCCGGCGACCCGCTCTGACCACCTTGCATCGTGTGCCAACTGTTCGGATCTGGTGAAGAAGCAGGGGAAATTCGAGGGGGTCTGCAGGATGCGTGCAATACTTTGGAGAACGTCAAGTCCCGCCGGGAGTCCGCCGGTGCAAACGCACCGGTGCGGTGGGGCCACGGGCAGCTGCGGGCGTGATTCGACACGAAGGATCGGCACACCATGAGCGCATACACGGATTCTCCGTCGTTCAGCGAGATCTTCCCTGACGACGGTGACGGGCACGATGAGCGCGACGATGTGGCAGCGGACGCGCGCCACGTCATCATCTCCGGAAACAAGTACACGCGACGGCGCCAGGACACGAACCGGATCAAGCGCGCGCGCCAGCAGGTTCGCGGGCTGCCGTCCGTGATCGCCGAGCGCGAGTGGGTCGCGACGTGGATCGAGCTGATCGACGCGAGCCTCTACACGCCGCCGGGCACGCCGAGGGCCGGGCGCATCCTGCGCGAGGCCTACGCGGAGGGCAGCATCCGCCTCCCGGTGATCCGCGACCTGGGCCGGTCGCTCCTGCCGCACCCGTCGGTCGACGCCCCGGGCCGGCCGCTGACGACGCGCAGCGTCACGGCGCAGACCGTCCCCGCCTGATTCGCTTGCATCGCCGCGTGGACGGCGGACGCAGCATCGGGTGGACGATCGTGCTCGTCCTGCTGCTCCTGATCGGCGGCGTGCTGGGCGCCGCGATGCTCTTCGCGCACGTCGTCGGCCGGACGACGTCCGAGCCGCCGCGCGGCTAGCCGCACCAACCGGGGTCAGACCCCTTTTGGTGCGCGTGCGGCGTTCTCGCTACTCGTCCCGCAGGAACGACGGGATCTCGAGCGCGTCGGGCGGCATCTGGAACTGCCCGGTGTCGCGCGTGTCGGCCGGAGGCTCGGGCCGGCGCGGCTGCTGCTGCTCGCGGCGGCCGCCGGCGGCGAACGCCGCCGCGGGCCGGTCGGGGCTGTTCCGGTCGAAGCCCGTGGCGATGACCGTCACCCGCACCTGGTCGCCCAGCTGCTCGTCGATGACCGCGCCGAAGATGATGTTCGCGTCGCTGTCGGCGGCGCTGCCGATGATCTCGGCCGCCTCGTTCACCTCGAAGAGGCCCATGTCGGACCCGCCGGTGATGTTCAGGAGGATGCCGGTGGCGCCCTCGACGGAGGCCTCGAGCAGCGGCGAGGAGATCGCCGCCTTGGCGGCCTCGGCGGCGCGGTTCTCGCCGCCGGCCACGCCGATGCCCATCAGCGCCGACCCGGCCTGGCGCATGATCGTGCGCACGTCGGCGAAGTCGAGGTTGATCAGGCCGGGGACCGTGATCAGGTCGGTGATGCCCTGGACGCCCTGGCGCAGGACGTCGTCGGCGATCCGGAACGCGTCGACGATCGAGGTGCGCTTCTCGACCACCTGGAGGAGGCGATCGTTGGGGATGATGATGAGCGTGTCGACCTTGTCGCGCAGCTGGCGGATGCCGCCCTCGGCCTGGTCGGCGCGCTTGCGTCCCTCGAACCCGAACGGGCGGGTGACGACGCCGACCGTGAGCGCTCCCAGCTCGCGGGCGATCTCGGCGATCACGGGCGCCGCACCGGTGCCGGTGCCGCCGCCCTTACCGGCCGTGACGAAGACCATGTCGGCGCCCTTCAGCGCCTCCTTCAGCTCGTCGCGGCTCTCGGTCGCAGCCTCGAGACCGATCGTCGGATCCGCGCCGGCACCGAGGCCGCGCGTGATCTTCGAGCCGATGTGGATCTTCACGTCGGCGTCGCACATGAGCAGCGCCTGGGCGTCGGTGTTGACGGCGATGAACTCCACGCCGCGCAGCCCGGCGTCCACCATGCGGTTCACGGCGTTGGTGCCGCCACCGCCCACGCCGACGACTTTGATGACCGCCAGATAGTTGCCACTCGGATCTCTCATCTGCCTCCCCTAACCTGAACCTCTACTGGAGGGTTCGAGTCTGACTGCGCGAACTGCCCTCCCCGCGGGCACAGCGTAGCCAGGCTGCCGGTCGGGCGCTTCGGGGAGGGTACTCGCCTCGACTCTCGGTGTCAAGCAGATGGTTAGGAGGGCTAACCCTCCACCTCAACTCGAGGGTCATTTCTTGTAGCCGATGGCCGGCCGGGCCGGCGCCGACACGTCGACGTAGGCCACCGAGCGGCGGATCGAATCGCCCATCCGGACGAGCACGCGGGCGGCGACGTGGAGCTTCAGGTCGAGCGACCCCGCGGTGCCCAGGCGCACCTGCAGCCCGTGGCCGAACACCGCCACGACGCCGCCCGGCGACGCCACGATCTTCTTGAGCCTCGCGATGCTCGCGGGGAACCGGTGCGGCGCGACGGCGAGGACACGCAGGGCCGACCGCATCTGGGCCGAGTCGACGGTACGCCCGGCGGCCGGCTGCGAGCTCGGCGGCAGCACGAGCCGCGGCATGGTGGCGGAGGCCTTCTTCGCGGCGCGCAGGACGCGGCCGTCGACGGAGACGACGTAGCTCGCCTTGCCGGCGCGCACGAGCGCGGCCGGCCGCTCCATGACGATCGACACGGCGACGGTGTGCGGGAACGCGCGGTCGACGCTCGCGCTCTTCACGTCGGGGATGGCCTCGATCTGGGCCGCGAGCGACGAGGCGTCGACCTTGAGGAGGCTCTTGCCGGCGACGTCGTGGACGACCGCGGCGCGAACGAGCGCGTCCACTTCGGGCGTCGCCCCGGTGACGGCCACCTGCGAGGCGGCGAAGATCGACGAGTTCTCGAGGACCCACCAGCCGAGCGGGAGCAGCACGATCGCGATCACCCCGACCAGCACCGCCAGCCGGCGGCGGCCTTCCGATCGGCGGAGCGCCCGCCGGCGCAGCACCAGCGCAGGGTCGACGTGGGCAGCTGCCATGTCCATCCAGTTCGCCGGACGGCGGATGGATCCTGCCGGATCAGGCAGGCGCCAAGATGGTTGATCGGCAGCTCGCGCGCGCCCGGACGTCAGGCTGTTGGCGGGCGTTCGGGGCGCTCGTGGGCTGCGGCTGTCACGGGAGCTGCCGATCAACCATCTGAAAGCCCGATCGGCCCGAGCATCTGCACCTCGTGCTCGAGCTCCACGCCGAAGCGCTCGCGGGCCCGCCGCCGCGCCTCCTGCATCAGCGCGATCACGTCGGCGGAGCGAGCATCGCCCGTGTTCTCGATGAAGTTCGCGTGCACCGGCGAGATGCGGGCGCCGCCGGCCGTGAAGCCCTTGAGCCCGCACTCCTCGAGGATGCGCCCGGCGGACAGGTCGCCGCCCGGGTTCTTCCACACCGACCCGAACGTGCGCACCTTGGCCGGCTGGGCCTCGCGCCGGCGCCGCTGCATGTCGGCCACGGTCGCCCGGATCCGCTCCGTGTCGTCGGGCCGCAGCCGCAGCACCGCCTCGGCGACGACCTCGCGCGGCCCGACGTTCGAGTGCCGGTAGCGCATGCCGAGCTCGTCCGGCCCGCCGGCCCGCTCGCCGCCGGCGCCGACCACCACCGCCCTGTCGAGCACGTCACGCAGCTCGCCGCCGTACGCGCCCGCGTTCATCCGCACCGCGCCGCCGGCCGTGCCCGGGATGGCGCATCCGAACTCGATGCCGGAGAGGCCCCAGCCGGTCGCCCGCTTCACGACGGCGGCCAGCGAGGCGCCGCCGCCGCACACGACCCGCTCGCCGTCGCGCTCGATCCGGGCGAGGCCGCCGGCCAGGCGCAGGACGACGCCGTCGTAGCCCTCGTCGGCGACCAGCAGGTTCGAGCCGAGCCCGACCACGGCCACGTCGAGCGCGCCCGCATCGGCCCAGCTCAGCACCCCGGCCAGCTCGGCGCCGGTGCCGGGCCGGGCAAGAAAGCGCGCCCGGCCGCCCGTGCCGACCGTGGTCAGCCGCGACACCGGGTAGTCCGGCTCGACGCAGGCGGGAACGGCGCTCATCGCAGCAGCTCGTCGCCCACGCTGCGGACATCGCCCGCGCCGACGGTGAGGACGAGGTCGCCCTCGCGCACGCGCCCGCGCAGGTAGGCGGCGGCGTCGCCCAGTCCCGGCATGTAGGCGAGCGGCATCCCCGGCCGCCGCTCCGCCAGGGCGTCGACGACGAGCTTCGCGGTCACCCCCGGCTGGGGCCGCTCGCGGGCGGCGTAGATCTCGGTGACGACCACCTCGTCGGCGCCGGCCAGCGCGCCGCCGAACTCGTGCGCCGACGCGGCCGTGCGTGAGTAGAGGTGGGGCTGGAAGCAGACCACCACGCGTGCCGGCGCGTGCGTGCGGGCGGCGTCGATGGCGGCGGCGACCTTGGCCGGGTTGTGCGCGTAGTCGTCGACGACGGTCGCCCCGGCGACCCGCCCGCGCACCTCGAAACGGCGGCCGACGCCGGTGAACTCGGCGAGCGCCGCGGCCGCATCGGCCGCGCTCGCCCCGGCCGCGGCCAGGGCGGCGATCGCGCCGGCGGCATTGCGAGCGTTGTGGGCGCCGGGCACCCGCAGGGTGACGTCGACCGGGAGCTCGTCGGGCACCGAGAGCCAGAACCGCGACCCCTCCGGGCCGCTGTGGAAGCCGCTGATATGCCAATTGGCGCCCTCGTCGAAGCCGAACCGCACAACGGGCGCCGCCCCGGCCGGCAGGGCGACGCCGTCGCCGAGCACCACCGCCCCGTCCGCGGGCACGTGCGCGACCCACTCGGCGAACAGGCGCTCGACGTCGTGCACCGACGCGTAGCGAGCGTGGTGATCGAGGTCGACGTTCGTGATCACGGCGACGCGCGGGCGCAGGAGCGCGCAGCTGCCGTCGGACTCGTCCCCCTCCGCGATCAGCAGGTCTCCCCCGCCCGGTCCGGCATTGCCGCCGAGCTGCGGCACCTCGCCGCCGACGAGCCAGGTCGGATCGAGCCCGATCCGGTCGGCCGCGAAGGCGAGCATCGCCGTCGTCGTCGTCTTCCCGTGCGCGCCCGCGACGCAGATCGAGCGCCGCTCGGCCACCAGCTGGGCCAGCAGCTCGCCCCGGTGCAGCACGCGCAGCCCGAGCTCGGACGCCGCGGCCAGCTCGTCGAGCTCGTCGGGCACGGCCGAGGAGACGACCACCTCCATGCCGGGCTCGAGGTGGCCGCGATCGTGCCCCTCCGAGACGTCGATGCCGAACCGGCGCAGGCGCAGCGAGTACTCCGACGGCGTGCGGTCGCACCCCGACACGTCGGCGCCCCAGGCGTATGCGACGACGGCCAACGCCGACATGCCGGCGCCGCCGATCCCGATCATGTGCAGCCTCCGGTCGGCCAGCGTCATCGGGCCAGCGCCAGGAGCTCGGTCGCGATCCGCTCGCCGGCGTCAGGCCGCGCCAGCCGGCGGGCGGCCTCCGACATTCCGGTCAGCCGGTCGGGGTCTGCGAGCAGCTTGTCGACCTCGGTGGCGAGCCGCACGGCGGTCAGCTCGTTGTCGCCGATGACGATGGCGGCCCCGCCGTCGGCGATGAATTCGGCGTTCCGCGACTGGTGGTCGGCGGTCACGTTCGGCGAGGGCACGAGGATCGCGGGCCGGCCGGCGGCGGCGATCTCGAACACCGACCCACCGGCCCGCGAGACGACCAGGTCGGCGGCGGCCAGCAGCGGCCCCAGGCTCGCCGTGTACGGCAGCACGCGGTAGTGCGCCGCCGCCCGCCCGGACGAGAGCGCGAACTCGCGCTCGCCGGTGATGTGGACGACGGTGAAGCCGGGGTCGTCGGCTGCCCAGGCGGCGGTGGCGGCCCGGTTCAGCGTGGTCGAGCCGAGGCTGCCGCCGAAGACGAGCACGACCCGGCGGTCGGCCGGCAGGTCGAACTCGCGCCGGCCCTGCTCGGCCGTCGCGTCGAGCACCGCCCGCGGCACGGGCCGGCCGGTGAGCTGGTAGCGGGGCGGGCCCAGGTCGCCGATGGGGAACGAGAGGAACACGCGCCGCGCGAACGGGGCGGCCATCCGGTTGGCGAGGCCGAGGTGGGCGTCCACCTCCATCAGCGCCGCAGGGATGCGCATGCCGGCGGCAGCGGCGAGCATCGGCCCCGCCACGTATCCCCCGCCGCCGAAGACGACGTCCGGCCGCACGCGGCGGAGGATGCGCGTGCACGCCGCCGGCGCGACGGCCGCCAGGCCGAGCCCCCGGATGAGGCCGAGCGACGGCTTCCGGGGGAAGCCGGTGACGTGGTAGGTGTGCAGCGGGTAGCCGGCGGCGGGGACGAGCCGGGACTCGATCCGCTCGGGGGTGCCGGCGAACACGACATCGGCGCCCCTAGCCGTGAGCTCGGCGGCCACCGCCAGCGACGGCACGACGTGGCCTGCGGTTCCTCCGGCGGCGATCAGCACCCGCGGGCTGCGGCCGGGGTCGCTTGCGGCTGGCGGCGGTGTCATCGGCGGGCACTGCCTTGCGGGCGACTGCCCGCTCGCTGTCGGCGACGTTCAGGAGCGTCCCGATCAGGGTGAGGAACACGATCAGGCTGGATCCGCCTGAGCTTATCAGCGGCAACGGGACGCCCGTGAGAGGCAGGAAGCCGAGCACGGCGCCCAGGTTCACGACGGCCTGGCCGGTGACGAGGCAGGTGATCCCGGTGGCGAGAAACTTGCCGAACGGGTCCTTCGTGCGCATCGCGATCCGAAAGCCGAGCACCGCGAAGGCGGCGAATGCGAGCACGGTGACGAGGATCCCGATGAGGCCCAGCTCCTCGCCGATGACGGCGGCGATCATGTCGCTCGGCGCCTCCGGCAGGTACCCGTTCTTGACGGTGCCCTGGCCGAGGCCCTTGCCCCAGATGCCGCCCGATCCGAGCGAGAGCAGGGCCTGCACGTTCTGGTAGCCGCTGCCACCGGCATCCTGCCAGGGGTGCATGAACGCGAGCAGGCGGGCGTGCATGTAGGCGTTCTGGGAGATGACGAGCGCGGCGCCGGCCGAGACGATCCCGGCCGTGCCGACGAGCAGCCGGAACGGCGTGCCGGCGACGATCAGGACGCCCGTGACCATGACGGCGATCGCGATCGTCGTGCCCAGATCGGGCTCGAGCGCGACCAGGCCGCACACGATCAGGGCGGCCAGCCCGACCGGGTTCACGAGCTCCTTGATGGTGCGGGGCGGGCGCTTCCGCGCGGTGAGGACGGCGGCGCAGAAGACGACCATCGCGAGCTTCGCGAACTCCGAGGGCTGCAGCGTCAGCGGCCCGGCGACGATCCAGCGCTCGGCGCCGTTGATGCGCACGCCGATCCCCGGCACCTTCACCATCACGAGCCCGATCAGCGCCATCAGCATGAGCAGGGGCGCCAGCATCCGCAGGCGCTTGTAGCGGAACCGGGCGGCGCCGACCATGCAGCCGACGCCGAGCACGGCGTAGATCCCCTGGCGCATCAGCGGCGAGAGCGGGTTGGCGCCGTTCACGACGGCGATGCCGCTCGACGCGCTGTAGACCATGATCAGGCCGAAGGCGACCAGCCCGAGGGTGAGCAGGAGCAGCAGGTGGTACTCGATCTGGTGGGAGCTCGAGCTGCGCCGTCGGGCCTGCGCCCGCCGTTCCGCGGCCTCTCCGCTCCCCCCGCTGTCGTTGATCGCGTGCAACCTCGCCACAGGCACCCCCAAGGAACCCATGGACATGTTCGCCGCGCGGCCGCGGTCACCTGCATGAAATCGCGGTGCCTGGCACCGGTTATCCAGCGGCGGCGCGGGCGAGCTCGGCGAAGCGCTCGCCGCGCTGCTCGTAGTCGCGGAACTGGTCGAAGCTGGCGCAGGCCGGCGAGAGCAGGACCGTGTCGCCGGCGGCGGCCGCGGCGGAGGCGTCGGCCACGGCCCGCTCGAGCGTCCCGCAGTGCACGTAGCCGGCGCCGGTAGCGTCCAGGGCTGCGGCGATCGCGTCGGCGGACGCGCCGATCAGGTACGAGCGCGCCACCGGCCCGGCCGCGATCGCCACGGCCATCCCGGCGAACGATCCGCCCTTGCGCGAGCCGCCCAGGATCAGGTGGACGCCGTGGTCGAAGGCCGTCAGCGCCTTCACCGTCGCGTCGGGGTTCGTGGCCTTCGAGTCATCTACCCACTCGACGCCCCGGGCCGCGGCGACCGGCCGGAGCCGGTGCGGCGGCGGATCGAAGTCGCGCAGTGCCGCGTTCACGGCCGCGTCGCTCGCCCCAACCGCGCGCGCGGCGGCCGCGGCGGCGACCGCGTTCTCGAGGTTGTGCTGCCCGCGCAGGCGGGCGTGCTCCCAGTCGAGCGGCCCCGGCTCGCTCGCCGCGAACCACTCGCGCGTCCCGGCACCCGGCAGGTCGGCCGCCCGCAGCACGGGGTCGTCGCCGTTCAGGACGGCGGTGTCGCCGGCGACCTGGTTCTCGAGGATGCGCAGCTTGCAGCGCACGTACTCCTCCATGCTGCCGTGGCGGTCGAGGTGGTCGGGCGTCACGTTCAGGATCACCGCCACCCGGCAGCGGAAGCGGTGGATGTCCTCGAGCTGGAAGCTCGAGAGCTCGCAGGCGATCCACGTCCCCGCCGCCACGCGGCCGGGCAGCTCGGTCAGCGCGCGGCCGACGTTGCCCGCCACCTCCGCCTCGATCCCGCCGGCGCGCAGCATCGCGCCGAGCAGGTGCGTGGTCGTCGTCTTGCCGTTCGTCCCGGTGACCCCGGCGATCGGGTTCTCCGGCATCATCCGCGCCGCCAGCTCGACCTCGCTCCACACCGGCACGCCGGCCGCCCGCGCCGCCGCCACCTGGGGGGCCTCGCCGGGCACGCCCGGGCTCTTCACGAGCGCGGTGAGGCCGTCGACGGGCGCGAGCTCGCCGCCCAGCCGCGGCTCGATCCCGAGCGCGGAGAGCCGCGACACGTCGAGGTCGGTGCCGCGGTCGGCCGCCAGGATCTCGGAACCGGGCCAGACCCGCGCGATCGCCTCGCACGCCGCGATCCCCGAACGGCGCAGCCCGACGACCAGGTAGCGCCCGCTCACCGGTAGCTCGAGAAGAAGAGGTAGTAGAGGACGAAGCCACTCGCGCCGAAGATCGCCGCCGTGATCCAGAAGCGGACGATGATCTTGTTCTCGGTCCACTCCATCATCTCGAAGTGATGGTGCAGCGGCGCCATCAGGAACACCCGCTTCCCGAAGACCCGGAACGACACGACCTGGATCGCGACCGAGAGCGCCTCGATCACGAACACGCCGCCGACGACCACGAGCAGCGCCTCCGTCTTCGTGAAGATCGCGAGCGCCGCCAGGCCGCCGCCCAGCCCGAACGACCCCGTGTCGCCCATGAACACGTCGGCCGGGTAGGCGTTGTACCAGAGGAAGCCCACGCAGCCGCCGACGAGCGCCGCCGCGATGATCGCGAGGTCGAGGGCGCGGGGGTTCCCCACGTAGACGCCGTCGATGGTGTGGCCCGGGTAGACGCCGTTGTGGGCCAGGAACGCGACCACCATCATCGCCGCATACGTGAGCGCGGCGATCGTCACGGTGCCGGCCGCCAGACCGTCGAGCCCGTCGGTCAGGTTGACCGCGTTCGCCGCCCCGGCGACGACCAGGAAGATGAACACGTAGTAGAACGGCCCGAGCGCGATGTAGGTGTTCAAGAGCGGCAGGTAGAGGTCGGTCGAGAGGTGCTCGCGGTGCGCCACGACGCCCACCCCGGCGACGACCGCCGCCAGCAGCAAGAGCTTCCATCGCCCCGACAGGCCCAGCGACCGCTTCCGCGTCAGCTTCAGGTAGTCGTCGAGGAACCCGATCCCGGCGCACGCGAGCGCCGTCCCGGCGACGGCCAGGCCGGGCCCGGTGTGCTCGGTGAAGATCAGGAAGGCCAGCAGCGCGCACCCGAGCATGCCCAGGCCGCCCATGGTGGGCGTGCCCTGCTTGGAGGCGTGGCCGGCCGGGCCGTCCTCGCGGATGTGCTGCCCGAACTCGTGCCGGCGCAGGAAGGCGATCAACGCCGGCCCCGACACGATCCCGAGCAGCATGGCGACGACGCCCGAGGCGAGGACGAGCTTCACGTGAGCGCCTCGACGACCGCCTCGAGGCCCGCCGACCGGCTGCCCTTGACGAGCACCGCGTCGCCCGGCTCGAGGAGGCCCGGCACGGCGGCCGCCGCGGCGGCCGCGTCGGCGAACCACTCCCCGCCGTACGCGCGGCTGAGCGGGCCGACGGCGACGACCAGGTCGACGCCGATCTCCGCGGCAGCCCGGCCGATCTCCTCGTGCAGCGCCGGCCCGGCCGGCCCGAGCTCGGCCATCTCGCCCATCACCGCCACGGTGCGGCGGCTGCCGGCGGCGGAGGCCAGGTGGCGCAGCGCCGCCCGCATCGAGACCGGGTTCGCGTTGTAGCAGTCGGCGATCACGAAGCCGTCGCCGGGAAGCGCGATCCGCTCGCCCCGCCAGCGCGAGAACTCGACCTCGGCGGCACCGGCCAGGAGCTCCGGATCGGCCGGGTCGAGGCCGAGCGCGGCGCAGGCCGCGACGGCGGCCGTCAGGTTGAGGCCGTTGTGGTGCTGATCGAAGTTCACCGGCACCGTGATGGTTCGACCATCGACCGTGATCTCCGCCCTGCCCGCCGTGAAGCCGGCCAGGCGCACGTCGGCCCCCTCCGCCTCCCCGAAGGTGCTCACGCGCGCGCGGGAGATATCCAGATAGGGGGCGAGCAGCGGCTCGGCGTACGGGACGACGGCCGTCTCGCGCGGCCCGAGCGGCTCGAGGATCTCGGCCTTGGCCTCGGCGACGCCCTCGATGCTCCCCACCTGCTCGAGGTGGACGGGGCCGACCGACGTGATGACCGCGACGTCGGGCCGGGCGATCTCGGCCAGGTAGCTGACCTGGCCCATCCCCCGCATCGCCAGCTCGCAGACGACGGCCTCGGTGTCGTCCTCGATCCGGCAGAGCGTGAGCGGCAGGCCGATTTCGGTGTTGAAGTTGGCGTGGCTCGCGACCGTGCGCAGGCGCCGGCGCAGCAGCGCGGCGAGCAGGTCCTTGGTCGACGTCTTCCCGGTCGAGCCGGTGATGCCGACGACGCGGGCGCCTGAGCGGCGGCGCACCTCGGCGGCCAGCCGGCCGAGGCCGATCAGCGGGTCGGGGACGGCGATGGTGCGGTCGTCCGGCGGCGGCTGGCCCGGCGTCGCGGCGACCATCACCGCGGCCGCGCCGGCGTCGAGGGCGGCGGCGGCGTAGCGGGCGCCGTCGGTGCGCTCGCCGGGCAGGGCGACGAAGAGGTCGCCCTGCGCCACCGCCCGCGAGTCGGTCGTGACCCCGGTGATGGTCGCCCCCGACTCCGTGCGCCCCCCGCAGGCCTGCGCGATCTCGCCCGCCGAGAGCGCGATCATGCGGCCGGCAGCCCGGCCAGCGCCTCGCGCGCCACCGTGCGGTCGTCGAAGGGGAGCGTGCGGTCGGCGAACTGCTGGCCCTGCTCGTGGCCCTTGCCCGCGATCACGACGACGTCGCCGGGCCGGGCCAGGCCGACGGCGCGCTCGATCGCGGCCCGGCGGTCGGCGTCGGATTCCATCGGGATGCCGTCCATGATCTCGGCGATGATCGCCTCGGGATCCTCGCTGCGGGGGTTGTCGGAGGTGACCAGGGCGACGTCGGCCAGCCGCCGCGCCACCCGGCCCATCAGCGGCCGCTTACCCCGGTCGCGGTCGCCGCCGCACCCGAACACGCAGATCAGCCGCCCCACCGTGATCTCGCGCGCCGAGCGGAGCACGTTCTCGAGACCGTCGGGCGTGTGCGCGTAGTCGACGAGCACCGTGAACGGCTGGCCGGCCTCGACCGCTTCGAAGCGGCCGGGCACCCCCGGCACGGCGGAGATCCCGGCGCGCACGGCGGCGTGCGGCAGGTCGAGCAGCTCCGAGAGCGTCACGGCGCAGAGCACGTTCTCGACGTTGAAGCCGCCGCGCAGCCGTACGTCGAGCGGGATCGGTCCCCGCGGCGTCGAGACGATCAGGGCGATCGCGCCGCCCGCCCCCACCTCCACCGCGTGCGGGCGCACGTCGGCGTCGGCGTCCGGCCGGGCCGCGTAGGTGAGCACGGGCCCGCCCGCCATCCCGGCCAGCCGGCGGCCGTACTCGTCCCCCACGTTGATCGCCCCCGGCGCCTCGCGGAAGAGCCGCGCCTTGGCGGCGAAGTACGCCTCCATGTCGGGGTGGAAGTCGAGATGGTCCTGGGTCAGGTTCGTGAACCCGGCCGCGGCGAAGCGCACGCCCGCCACCCGCTCGAGCTCGAGGGCGTGGGACGAGACCTCCATCGCGCACGCCCGGTCGCCGGCGTCGGCCATCCGCCGCAGGATCGCCTGCAGGTCGACGCTCTCCGGAGTCGTCCGCGCCACCTGCTCGACGACGCCGCCGATGCGCGACTCGATCGTCCCCAGCAGCCCGGCCTGCCCGACCGCCGCCTCGAGCACCGCGTGCATCAGGAAGGCCGTCGTCGTCTTGCCGTTCGTGCCGGTGATGCCGACCACGTCGAGGTCGCGGCTGGGATGGCCGTAGAACGCGGCCGCGGCGGCCGCCATGGCCGCGCGCGAGGAAGCGACGACCAGCTGGGGCACGTCGAAGCCGAGCTCGCGCTCGACGACGAGCGCGGCGGCGCCGTTCGCCACGGCGGCGCCGGCGAAGTCGTGGCCGTCGGCGGTGAATCCGGGCACGCACACGTGCAGCGCGCCGGGGACGACGGCCTCCGCGCGGTAGGTGACGGCGGTGATGTCGGTGTCGGCCCGGCCGCGCACCGAGCGTGGCCCGACTGCCTCGATCAGCGTCGAGAGCTCCATGCTCGCGCGAAGGCTACTGAACTGGACGGTCGGGCCGGATACCCGCGTGGTTCGCGTACCACGAGCCGATCTGCTCGAAGGCCGGCGCGGCGACGTCGCCGCCGAAGTGGCTCGTCTGCGGCGAGTCGACCACGATCATGATCTCCACCTGGGGATTCTCGGCCGGCAGGAAGCCGACGAACGAGGCGTCGTACTGGTTCGAGTAGCCGCCGTCCTTCGGCTTCTGGGCGGTGCCCGTCTTGCCGGCCACCGTGTAGCCGGGGATGGTCGCCTGGACGCCGGTGCCGCCGTCGACGACGCCCTCGAGCATCGAGACCATCTGGCTGTCGACGCCCGGCGAGAGGATCCGCCGCGCCCACGGGGCCGGCACCTTCTGGCCCTGGATGCGCGACACCAGATGCGGCTGGCGCATGACGCCGCCGTTCGCGATCGCCTGGTACATCGAGGCCATCTGCATGGCGGTCACGCCGATGCCCTGACCGATCGGGATCGTGCCGATCGAGGACGTCGTCCAGCTGCGCCCGGGCAGGACGATGCCGCTGGCCTCGCCGGGGAAGTCGAGCGCGGTCTTCTTGCCGAAGCCGTACCGGCGGATCCACCGCATCAGGTCGTCCCTGCCAACCATCTGCGCGATCTCGTCGGTGCCGATGTTGGACGAGATCTTGAGGATGTGGCGCACCGAGATGTCCCACGGCTTGTGCGGGATGTCGTCGCGGATGATCTTGTTGCCGAAGGCGAGGTGGTCGGGGACGTTGTGCAGCACCTCGCCTGGCCACACGAGGCCGGCGGTGAGCGCGGCCGAGAAGGTGACGACCTTGAACGTCGACCCCGGCTCGTACACCGTCTGCAGCGCCTGGTTGCTCCAGTGCTGCTGGTTCTTGGCCAGGTGGGCCTGGTTGTTGTCGTAGCCCGGGGCCGTCGCCATGGCGATGATCGCGCCCGTCCGCGGATCCATGACGATGCCCGTCGCCCACTTCGCCCGCGTGGTGCGCACCGTCGCCGCGAGCACGTCCTGCACCTTGGCCTGCGTCGCGGCGCTCAGCGTGAGCGTGATGTTGCGGCCGTTCTCGGGCTTCTGCACGTCGACGGTGTCGAGCACCATGCCGCCCGGGTCGGTGATCGTGACCTGCTTGCCCGGCCGGCCGGCGAGGACGTGGTTGTACTGGTGCTCGAGCCCGGCCCCCTCGCCCGCGCCGGCGCTGCCCTCGATGCCGGTGAAGCCGAGCAGCTGCGACGCGACGGCGCCGTCCGGGTACCAGCGCTGCATCTCGGGGAAGGTCGAGATCCCCGGCAGGTGATGACGCATGATCTTCGCGGCGACGTCGATCGGGAGCTGGCGGACGACGTAGCCGCCGTTGCGGATCGCCGCCTCGAGCGCCGTCAGCTCTGCCGCCCAGGCCGGGTTCGGACGCAGCTTCGGCTTCTTGGCCGCGTGGCCCTGACCCGACGTCTTCGCCGTCTTCGCCTGCTGCGTCTGCGCCTGCTGCGCATGGTGGTGGCCGACGTGCTTGAACGGGTGGAAGCCCATTGCCCGGGCGATGACCGTCGCCGTCAGCGACACGCTCTTGACCCGCTTGGGGTCGGAGACGATCGTCTTGGACGGCTGCGTCTGTGCCAGCACCTGGCCGTCGGCGCTCATGATCGTGCCGCGCAGCCCGGGCAGGGTCGTCTCGCCGCGCTGCTGCGACACGGCCTTCTTGGAGAGGCTGGCCGCGTCGACGCCCTGGATCTGCACCGCCCGCCCGATCACGATCACGAACGCCCCCATCGACACGGCCAGCATCAGCCGGAGGCGGTGGTCGGACATGCGCCTCACGGCCGGGTCTGCACCTTCGGGCGGGGCCGGTGGAGGCGGACGTAGTGCGTCGTGTTGGGGTCTGCCGGCACCATGCCGAGCTTGGCGGCGGCCATGCCGATGGCGCTCGGCGACGACAGGTTGGTGGCGTCGTTTCGCAGCAGGCGGTTCTCGTCCTGCAGCTGCTGGGCGCGCGCCTGGAGCTTGTTCACCTCGATGCTGTCGCGGAGCGCGGCGACGTTCAGCGCCACGATGCCGCCGAGCAGCGTCGCCAGGATCACGACCCACACGGCGCCGCCCGCGGTCATCCGCCGGGGGCGGACGCGCCGGCGCGGAACCGCCCGCGGGGCGGCGGGCTCGGGCGCGGTGCGCGAGCGGGCGGGCGCCCGAGCCGAGACGGCGACGCTCACGGCGCGGGCGTCCTCTCGGCGGCCCGCAGCCGGGCCGACGACGAGCGCGGGTTGGTGCAGCGCTCGTCGACGCTCGCCACCACCGCGCGCCGGGTGAGGCTGCGCAGCCGCGGCTCGTGCCCGCAGACGCACACCGGGAAGTCCGGCGGGCAGGAGCAGCCGCGGGCCTGGTCGCGGATGAACTGCTTGGCGATCCGGTCCTCGAGCGAGTGGAAGCTGATGACGGCCAGCCGCCCGCCCGGAGCGAGCAGGTCGACGGCCAGCTCGAGGCCCTCGCGCAGCGAATCGAGCTCGCCGTTGGTGGCGATGCGAAGCGCCTGGAAGACGCGCCTGGCCGGATGGCCCTGGCCGAACCGGGCCGGCGTCGGGATGGCCGACTTGATCACCTCGACCAGGTCGCCGCTGCGCTCGAACGGCTCGAGCTTTCGGCGGCGCACGATCGCGCGGGCGATCTGGAACGAGTAGCGCTCCTCGCCGTATGTGCGCAGCACGCCGGCCAGGTCGCGCTCGTCCCATGTGTTCACGATCTCGGCTGCCGTCAGGTCGGCGGTCGCGTCCATACGCATGTCGAGCGGCGCGTCGTTCGCGTAGCTGAAGCCGCGGTGCGGGCGGTCGATCTGCATCGACGAGACGCCCAGGTCCATCAGGATCGCCTGGACGCGCGTGCCGCTCGCGACCATGTTCCGCAGCACGAGCGCGAAGTCGCCGTGGAGGAACCGGGTCTGGCTGGTCGCGTCGGCCGCGAACCGGGCGAAGAACGGCTCCGCCTCGTGGTCGCGGTCGATGCCGATGTACGTGCCGCTGCCCCGCAGGTGCGGCTCGAGGACGGCCGCGTGGCCGCCCGCGCCGAACGTGCAGTCGACGACGGTGTCGCCGGGCCGGGGCTCGAGCAGCTCGGCCACTTCCGGCGCCATGACGGGGACGTGCTCCACGCCCGGGCTACTGCTGTGAGAGAGATTCGGCAACATCCTCAATGCTCCCCTCGGATTCGGCCTGCGTCCTGCGCCAGGTGGCGAGATCCCAGATCTCCAGCATGTCCCGCAGCCCCGCCACCACGATGTCCCGCTCGAGCCCCGCGTGCGCCAGCTGGGCCGGCGGCAGCATGATGCGCCCCTGCCGGTCGAGCTCGGTCTCCGACGCGCCCGCGTACAGGTGCCGGCTCATGGCCCGCGCCTGACGGCTGAACGGCGAGAGCGACCCCAGCTGCCGGTCGACGAACGCCTCGAACCCGACCGGCGTGTAGACCGACAGGCACCTGTCGACGCCCTTCGCGACGATCACGCCGTCGGCGAAGTGCTGGCGCAGCTTCGCCGGAAGCGTCACGCGGTTCTTGGCATCGAGCTTTTGGACAGATTCGCCGAGCAGCAACGGTGCGGCCTCCCATTCCGCCCCACAATACCCCACTTTGCACCACTTCGCAACGCATCCGGTCCACCACGAGGGCCGAAACGCTCGGATCGCGATTGCGCCGGCCCCGGGTGCCCGACCGTTGCTGGCGGAAAATCCTTACAAAAACACCTGCGTTTGCGGGGCTTTCCGAGTGGTAAAGTCCGCGGCCATGTCGAGCCCGCCTCCGCAGCGGCACCGGCGCCGGCTCGCGCCGGTCGTCGCCGCCGTCGTCCTCGTGGCAGCGCTCGCCACCCTCTCCGCGGCCGGAACCGCCGGCGCGGATCAGATCAAGCAGAAGCAGGACGAGGCCGCATTCGCCGAGAAGCAGCTGAACGAGCTCTACGCGCGCGAGGACAAGGCCGTCGAGGCGTACGACAGGGCCCACTCGAAGCTCGACGCCGTCAACCACGCCATCCTCGTGAACACGAACCAGCTCGCGCTCGCGAAGAAGAACCTCGCGGCGGCCCGCGCGCAGCTCGCCCAGCTCGTCGTCTCCGCCTACAAGGGCGGGGATCCCGACGCGGCCATGTACGTGCTCGCCGCGCAGTCGTTCACCGACCTCGTCGACCGCGTCGACGTCCTGAACCGGACGTCGCACGACGAGTCGGCGATCCTGCACCGCGTCACTGTGGCCGAGCGTGAGGTCGCCGCCCGCCAGGCGCTGCTGAAGAAGCAGCAGGGCCAGGCGCGCAAGCTCGTCAAGAGGGCCGATGCCGCCAAGAAACAGGCGGCCGCCCTGATCTCCAGCGAGCAGGCGAAGATCTCCCAGCTGCACGCGCAGATCAACCAGCTCATCGGCGAGCGCAAGGCCCGGCTGGCCCGCGAGGCCGCCGCCCGTCGCGCCGCAGCCCGCGCGGCCGCCGCCGCCCAGACCCCCGCGCCGACCACGACCACGGCCGCGCCGGTCTCCCCCACGTCGGGTGCGCCCGCCCCGCCGGCCAACTCGCTCGGCGAGCAGGCCGTGCAGATCGCGATGGGCGAGCTCGGCGTGCCCTACGTCTGGGGCGGCGCCAGCCCGTCCGGCTTCGACTGCTCCGGGCTGACGATGTGGGTCTACGCCCAGCTCGGCATCCACCTCGACCACTACACCGTGTCGCAGTTCAACGCCGGCCCGCACGTGGCGGAGAGCGACCTCGCGCCCGGCGACCTCGTCTTCTTCGAGCCGGGCATCGGCCACGTCGGCATCTACATCGGCAACAACGAGTTCATCCACGCCCCGCACACCGGCACGGTCGTCCAGATCTCGAGCCTGTCCGACGCGTGGTACTCGGCCGAGTACCAGGGCGCGGTCCGGGTCACCGGCTGACCGCGACGGTTGGGGTATCCAGCGCCCGGGGACACGGGTATAGTGGGCCTGCGGTCATCGTCACACGATGTGTGCCCTCGGGTTCGAGGTATGTGGAGATGGCGGCGTGAAGGTCGCCGGCGGTTGGGGTCACCGACCGGGGAGAGATCAGTGCGGTGCCAATCCGCAATCAACGAGCGTGGCGTAGAGAAAGCGTCAGGCGGGGAATAGCCTGTCTGCGACGAACGTTATGCAGACGACGGATCCAGGGAACCTTCAGGGAGTCTGAGGAGTTGATGAGGAATGACTGACCAGCTCGTCATTGAGCCCGAAGCGCGGCTCTTGGTGGAGCTTGGACAGGAGCGGGGTCTCGTATACGAGGACGAGCTCCAGGGTCTCGCACTCGAGCTCGATCTCGAGGCCGACGACGTGCAGGCACTGCGTGACGAGCTGGCGCAGCTCGGCGTGGACATCGTCGACCCGCCCGCGCCTGAGGAGCGCATCGAGGTCGTCGAGGTCGAGATCGCGACGACGAACAGCCTTGACCTCTTCCTGCGCCAGGCGGGCCGCTATCCGCTGCTGACGAAGGACGAGGAGGTCATGCTGGCGAAGCGCATCGAGGCCGGCGACCCCGTCGCGAAGCGGCGCATGATCGAGTCGAACCTGCGCCTGGTGGTCTCGATCGCGAAGCAGTACCGCGGCCAGGGCGTGCCCTTCCTCGATCTGATCCAGGAGGGCGTGCTGGGGCTGAACCGCGCCGTCGAGAAGTTCGACTGGCGCCGCGACCTCAAGTTCTCGACATACGCGACCTGGTGGATCCGCCAGGCCGTCCAGCGCTCGATCGCGAACAGCGGCCGGACGATCCGGCTGCCCGTGCACGTCTCCGACCGCCTGCGGGCGATCGAGCGGGCGCGGCGCTCGCTGGAGGCCAGCCTGGGCCGCGAGCCGTCCGAGGACGAGATCGCGCGTGCCGCCGAGCTGACGTCGGACGCCGTGTCCGAGACGCTCGGCCTGGCCCGAAAGACGGTGTCGCTGCACGAGCCGGTCGGCGAGGACGGCGACTCGGAGCTCGGCGACATGATCGCCGACCCCGACGCCGGCAACCCGGAGGAGCTGGCCGAGACGCACCTGCGGCACGAGCGGCTGCGCGAGGGCCTCGCCCGCCTCGGCGAGCGCAAGCGCCTGATCCTCGAGCTGCGCTTCGGGCTCGACGGCCAGGACCCGCGCAACCTCGAGGAGATCGGCCGCATCGTCGGGCTGACGCGCGAGCGCGTCCGCCAGCTGGAGGCCGAGGCGCTGCGGGAGCTGGCCGCATCGGCCGACATGCAGCCGCTGCGCGCGGCCTAGCGGCCGGAACGACCTGGGCCTGGCCCTGCCGCGAGGCGGGGCCAGGCCCCTTTTTCATGCCAGCGGGTAGGGCACGGCGTGCTTCCACGCGACAGACTCGGCCCGCGCCTTCACCCGCCGCACGACGTCCAGGTCGACGCCCGCGCGCCGCGCCGCGGCCTCGGGCGACAGGCCCAGGTCGTACATGGCGACGAGCGCGCGATCGGCCTCGGCGTAGGTGAAGCCGAGCTCGTCCTCGTCGGTCTGCCCACCCCAGAGGCCGGCCGTCGGGTGCTTGTCGAGCACCGCCTGCGGCTGCCCCAGCACGCGCGCCGCCGCCCGCACCTCGGTCTTGTAGAGGTCGGTGATCGGCTCGATGTCCGAGGCCGCGTCGCCGAAGCGGGTGAAGTAGCCGAGCAGGTTCTCGGTGCGGTTCTCGGTGCCGATGACGAGCGCGTGCAGCTCCTGGGCGAGGTCGTAGATCACGATCATGCGCGCCCGGGCGCTGGCATTGCCCTCGCGGATGTCGGACTCGTGCAGCGTCGGGCGGGCCGAGGCCAGCGCCTCGACCATCGGGTCGATCGAGACGGTCAGCAGGTTCTCCCCGGGCAGGCCGGCCGCGACCGCCGAGGCGGCGGCGTCGTCGACGTGCACCTGCTCGGTGTGCCGCGACGGCAGCCGCACGGCGACGACGTGCTCGGGGCCGATCGTGCGGGCCGCGAAGGCCATCGCCACCGCCGAGTCGATGCCGCCGGAGAGGCCGATCACGAGCTTCCCCCGCCCTGCCGCGTCCAGCACCTCGCGCAGGCGCTCGGCCTTGCGCTCGAGGATCGGCTCGAGCGTCGCCTCGTCGCGGAGGAGGTCGAGCCGGTCGAGCGTGCCGCCCGCCGCCGCGATCTCGGCCAGGGCGCGGCGGCCGTCGCCGGGCGCGACCTCGACGGCCGCGATCGCGTCGGTCAGCACCGTCGTCTCGAACCCCTCCTCGATGGCAGCCAGGGCCGTCGCCCGCACGCAGTAGTCGGTGGCGAGGCCGCCGATCACGACCCGCGTCACCCCGCGCTCGCGCAGGTAGTCGCCGAGGCCGGTGCCGTCGAAGCCCGAGTACGTCTCCTGGTCGGGGTCGCTGCTCTTGTCCTGGACGCGGTCGAAGTGCATGCCGGCGACCGACGCGTGGAACTCGGCGCCGGGCGTCCCGACGACGCAGTGCGGCGGCCACGGGCCGCCCCGGTCGGTGAACGAGATGTGGTCGGCCGGGTGACGGTCGCGGGTCGCGACGACCGTGCCGGCGCCCTCGGCGGCGCGCGCGAGCGCGGGCGCGAGCAGGTCGCCCCCGGCCACTCCCAGGGCGCCGCCGGGGCAGAAGTCGTTCTGCATGTCGACCACGATCAGCGCGGTGGTCGCGTCGGAGCCGGTCATGAGAGTTCCTCCTCGAGGGCTGCAAGCCGGGGCGAGTGCACCGGCGGCTGGGTGTCGGGGTCGCGCAGTGCCCGTACCCGTTCGGGCAGCGCGGCGACCTGGGCGGCGGCGCGGTCGCGGATCTCGCCCAGCGATGGCAGCGGCTCGATCAGCGCGCCGTCGCGGATGACGGGCTGGAGCAGCGGCTGGCCGACGACCTCCTCGCCCACCAGGCCGATGGTGTCGCCCGCCACCGTGCGGAATACCTGATGGCGGCCGGGCAGGTTCGACTTCGTCCCGGCCGCCTTCATCACCGGCCGGCCGTCGCTCTCGACGAGCTTGTAGACGCCGCCGAGCGCGGCCGCGTCGTTCGACGTCGTGAGCGCCGTGCCGACGCCGAACCCGTCAATCGGCGCACCGGCGGCGAGCAGCTTGGCGATGCGGTACTCGTCGAGGTCGCCGGAGCACACGATCTTCGTCTCCGTGCAGCCGCCCCGGTCCAGGATCCCGCGCACCGCGGTCGTCATCTCGACCAGGTCGCCGGAGTCGAGCCGCACCGCCTGGGGCACGATCCCGGTGATTTGGGCCGCCTGGCAGGCGGCGCGGGCGCCGGTGAGGGCGTCGTGGGTGTCGATCAGGAGCGTCGAGCGGTGGGGGTGGTCGCGCATGAACGCGCAGAACGCCTCGACGTCGGTCGGGAACGAGAGCACGTAGCTGTGCGCCATCGTCCCCGACGTCGGGATGCCCCACAGGTAGCCGGCCGCGACGGTGGCGGTGGCCGAGCAGCCGCCGATGTAGGCCGAGCGGGCCGCCAGCAGCCCCGCGTCGGCGCCGTGGGCGCGGCGGAAGCCGAAGTCGATCACCGGCCGCCAGCCGGCGGCGCCGACGATGCGGGCCGCCTTCGTCGCGATCATGGTCTGGAAGTTCACCTGGTTCAGCAGGAACGTCTCGGCCAGCTGGCAGACGAGGCGGCCGCCCTCGACCCGCACGAGCGGCTCGCCGGCGTGGACGACCGTGCCCTCGGGGACGGCGTCGACGCCGCCCTCGAACCGCAGGGACGCCAGATGGCGCAGCAGCGGGTCGCTGACCGTCCGCGAGCGGCGCAGGTAGTCCACCGCCTCCGTTCCAAAGCGGAAGGTCGTCAGGTACTCGCACACGCGCTCGAGGCCGGCCGCCACCAGGAAGCCGCGGTCGGGCGGCATGGCCCGCACGAAGAGCTCGAACGCGACCTCGCCCTCGGCCTTGCCCTGGGCCAGGTACGAGTCGGCCATCGCCAGCTGGTACTCGTCGGTCATGAGCTCGACGGGCGGCCAGGCGATCATCCCGACCTCCGGTAGCGGGCGCTCTGGGCCAGGATCAGCGGCCGCGTGTCGGCGAAGCGGTAGGTCGCGGCCGGGCGGCCGCCGGTGGGCCGCTCGCCCGACTCGGCCAGGACGCCCCAGCCGAGGGCGATGCGGCGGAAGTTGTTCGGCTCGAACGCCCGGCCGATGCCGGCCTCGTAGACGCGCCGCAGCTCCGAGAGCGTGAACGTCTCGGGCAGGAGGCTCCAGGCCACGTTCTGGTATTCGAGCTTGTAGGCCAGCCGCTGGCGGGCGTACGCCAGGATGCGGTCGTGGTCGAAGGCGAGCACGGTGCCCTCGTCGGTCTCGCGCAGCAGCGCCTCGAGCGGCCGCCAGGCCGCCTCGCGGGCGTCCGACCCCGGCCGCAGCCGTACCCGGCCGCCGTCGACGAGGGCCAGGTAGCAGCACGAGATCACCCGCCCGCGCGGGTCGCGGTCGACCTGCGAGAAGGTGGCGAGCTGCTCCATGTAGGTGTCGGTGACGCCAGTCTCCTCGCGCAGCTCGCGCTCGGCCGCCTCCTCGAGCGTCTCGTCCGGCTCGAGCAGGCCGCCGGGCAGCGCCCAGTAGCTCTCGTACGGCTCGTAGCGACGGCGGACGAGAAGGACGTTCATGGCGCCGTCCAGGAAGGCGAACACGGCGACATCTGCGGCGACGCGCGGATGTTGGGCCTCGGCCACTTATAGACCTCGTGACTACCCTAGCACGAGGGTGAGATCAACACCGTGCGCAGGCTGGTGTAGAACTCGCGCGCGGCCTTGCCCTGCTCGCGCGGGCCGAGGCCGGATGCCTTCTCGCCGCCGAACGGCGTGTGCAGGTCGACGCCAGACGTGGGCTGGTTGATGCGCACGAGGCCGGTGTCGAGCCGGTTGGCCAGGTCGAGCGCGCGGTCGAGGTCGCGCGTGAAGACGGCGGTGACGAGGCCGTGGCGGACGCCGTTTGCGAGCTCGACGGCCGCGTCCGCCCCGTCGACGCGCATGAGGGCGCAGACCGGCGCGAAGATCTCCTCCTGGGCCAGCTCGGCGGACCGGTCGTCGACCTCGACCAGGGCCGGCGCCAGGTAGTTGCCGGGAGCGTCGAGCGCCGCGCCGCCGGCGAGCAGCTTCCCGCCCGCCTCCACCCCGCGCTTCACCGCCGCGGCGGCGGCGTCGCGGGCGTCGGCCGAGATCAGCGGCCCGACCCGGCAGGCCTCGTCGGCCGGATCCTCGATGGCGAGGCCCTCGACCGCGGCCACCAGGGCCTCACGCATCCCTGCGGCGATCGCGCCGTCGCAGATGACGCGGCTGGTGGCGGTGCACTTCTGGCCGGCGTAGCCCATCGCAGCGGTCGCGATCGTGGCGGCGGCCGCCTCGAGGTCGGCGTCGGCGAGCACGATCGAGGCGTTCTGCCCGCCCATCTCGCACTGGGCGGCCGCGCCGCGCTCGACCGCCATCCGGGCGACGGTGTTCCCGGTCGCGACCGAGCCGGTGAACGAGATCGCGTGCACGCCGGGATGGCCGACGAGGGCGGCGCCGGCGTCGGCGCGGCCCTGCACCATGTGGACGACCTCCGCCGGCAGCTCGGGCGCGAGGCACTCGAGCAGCGCCGCGGCGCAGGCGGGCGAGAACGGCGAGGGCTTCCACACGCACGCGTTGCCGTAGGCGAGCGCGGGCGCGAGCTTCCAGGCCGGGATGGCGATGGGGAAGTTCCAGGGCGTGATCAGGCCGACGACGCCGCGGGGGCGGCGCCGGGCCATGAGCAGCGAGCGGCCGTCGCCGGACGGGAACGTGTCGCCGTCGGGGTCGAGGGCGGCCTGGGCGTGGTAGCGCAGGATGGCGGCGGTGCGGGCAACCTCGCCGCGGGCCTCGAGCACGGGCTTCCCCACCTCGCGGCGGATCAGCTCTGCCAGCTCCGCCGCCCGCGCCTCGACGCGGGCCGCGGCCCGGTTCAGGGCGTCGGCGCGGGCCTGCGCCGGCTGGGCCGCGTAGCCGGGCGCGGCGGCGGCCGCGGCGGAGACAGCCCGGTCGACGTCGATGCCGCCGCCGGGCACGAACGTCCCGATGCGGTCGGCCGGGTCGGCGGGGTTCTCGCTGACGATGTCTGCGGAGGGTGCGGCCGCGGCCACGGCGGCTACTTGCTCACGTAGACGATCAGCACCAGCACCCCCACGAGCGCCAGCGTCATCACCAGCACCCACCAGCGCGACGTCGAAGTCGGAGGGCTCGTCATGGGCGCGGATGTTACCCGGCCGGGGCGCTGGACGGGGCGCCTTCGATCAGCGCCTCCCCCACGACCACCACGGTGAAGAGCGCGATCGTCACGACGTGCACGAGCGAGCACCACAGGCAGATGGCGTCGATCTCGAAGAGCTCGGCGTAGATCAGGTAGACGACCGTGACCACACCGCCGATGGCCCACGCCAGGCGGGCGTAGCGCAGGAGCGGCTCCGGCGTGCGCCAGGCGGCCGGCGCACACAGGCCGGCGTAGACGACGAAGAAGACGAGGCCGAGCACCGCCACCGGGATGCCGAGGATGTAGGACTGCGGGCTCGTCGTCACCTTCTCGCAATTGATCGTGCCGCTGCCCGAGCAGGCCAGGTGCACGGTGGTCGTGAAGTGCGTGATCGTCAGGTAGACGGCGTCGGCCAGGCCGATCAGCACGAGGATCGCCGAGGCGGCGATCACCCATCCAGGCACCGGCCGGCCGGCCGAGCGGCCTGCGTCGCTCGCCGACGCCGCGATCACTTCGGCAGGTGCGCCGCCGCCGCGGTCACGCCGGGCGTCGAGCACACGTTCCCGGGCTGCCCGCCGGTCTGCGCGCACAGGGCGGCCGTGATCTGGTTCGCGGTGCCGAGGATGGCGATGCTCTGGTCGGTGTTCGTGTCACGCATCGCGTGCGCCACCTGCTGCATCGACATCCCGGCCAGGATCTGCGGGTTGTAGCTCGCGTCCAGCTGCAGGTAGTTGCCCATGTAGATGAACGGGATCGTGCCATGGGAGTCGTGCTTCTGGATGAGCGCGTTCTGCTGCGCGGTCGGCCGCTGGAGCGGGGGGTATTTGCCGTTCACCGGGCGATTGCCGTAGAGCTCGACGGTCTGTAGCGCCAGGTACTTGCTCGCATACTTCGCGTTCTTGAACGAGAAGGTGGGCGTGTTCGGGTAGACGTCGTTCGTCGCCGAGTGGGTCGCGCCCAGATTCGTGAAGGTGCCGAAGCGCGCGAGCGCCGCCACGAGCGGCCAGCGCTCGGCCGCGCAGAACGGGCAATACTCGGCGCCGATGTAGAGCACGACCGGCTTTCCGTCCTGCTCGAGCGGCGTCCCGCCGATCTTGCTCATCCCGCCGATGCCCTTGACCGCGCCGATCGTGTTGAACGTCGAGGCGGGCACCGTCGAGACGTCGTGGACGACCGAGGCGGGCGCGAGGCCGGTGCGCTTGGCCGGCGCGGGCGAGCTCTGGAGCAGCTTCGCGCCGACGAGGGCCGCGATCACGACGAGCAGGCCGACGATCCCGCCGATCGCGAGCAGCATCGGGTTCCGCCCCTTCGCCTGCGTCGGTTTCGATGTGAGCCGCTCGCCGCGCTCGCGCTCGGCGGCACGGCGATGCTGGCGCGTCTTTTGGTCCGCCATGTATCAAAGACTAGTTGGGCGGGCTAAGAGAACCTGAAGAGCGCCACCGCGCCGATCGCCACCCGCCGATCAGTAGAGCAGATAGGCGATCAGCATGCCGAGGCCGATCGAGACGGGCACCGAGAGCACGCGAAGCCCCGTCACGGCGATGTGCCGGCGGCTGCGGCGGAGGCGCCCGTAGGCCCGGGGCGGACGCTCCGGCAGCCTGACGTGGGGCAGCGCGAGGTGCGGGCGCCTGCTCCCTCGCGGCGGCAGCGACCGGCGCGGCAGCCGGCGCACGCCGCGGACGGCCGGAAGCATCAGGATCCAGGCGCACGCCGCGATGCCCCAGATCGCGATCGTGGCGACGACGAGCCAGTAGAGCGCGCGTGACCCGCCGTGGGTGACGAGTGTCGCGATGATGGTGGCGGCCACACCTGCCGCCGGAAGCTTCGTCTGCAGAGGGACCGACGAGCACGATGCCCCGGGAGCCGCCGTCTCGAAGCCGGCGATCGCCGGCAGCCGCGAGCCTTGCGTGAGGTCGGCGCCCGCGCCGAGGCGGCACTCGACGAGCCGGTGCGCACGCAGCCGGCCGGCGACCAGCCCGAGCACCGGGTCGGTGGAGAGGTCGGTCGTGAAGTTGCGCGAGATCGTGTGCCCCACCGCCGTGATCGCCGACGGCGTGGTCAGGTGCACCAGCTTGTCCGTCACGCCCCGGGCCACCGCCGCCTGGCGGACGTCCGGGGCGGTCGTGACCGGACGCTCGGTCGGATCGAGGTACCACTGCACCGTGCGGCCGGTGAGCGCAACGCGACCGGCCGGGAACACGCCGCGGCCGCCGCTCACATCGTAGGGCACCGGGGCCGGGTTCGTGATCTCGATCCCGCCCAGCGAGCGCACGATCGACCCCGCCTGGGCGAGCTGCATCAGGAGGACATGGTTGACCGGCAGGCCCAGGTTGTGCTCGAGCAGCCCGATGACGCCAGGGACGCCTTCCGCGCGCACCACGTCGCCCACCTGTTGCGAACCGTCGAGCAGAACGGTGGAGGGCACGGTGAGGATCTCGACGGCGTGCCTCGTCGAGTCGATCCGCGTCAGGATCACCGCACCGGCGAGATGGCCGTTCGAGCCCATCCCGGCGACGAGCGTCGTCTGCCGCGGCGCCCCGGCCGGCGCCGGCGTGAGCGCGTGCTTGAGCGGCCCGCCGACGCGGCCGTTCGAGACCCGCAGCTCGTGCGAGAGGCGCCCGTACTGGTACCAGGCGAGGCCCACTCCGACGGTGATGAGCGTCCAGACCACCAGGAAGGCCATCAGCCAGCGGCGGCGCCGGCGCTTGCTCGGAATGCGGTATCCGGGTCCGGACGGCGGCGCCCCCACGACGTCCGGCTCGAGCGGGACCAGCGGCGTTGGCGACGGTGTGCTCCCGTCCTTCACTCGCCCATGGCCGCTCACGCGAACCGCCTCACGATGCCCGACCTCCCCACGACCTGGCCGATGCGGACACAGATTAATCCCCTGGTGACGGCGACGTCAACCGGCCCACCTCCTCGGGTTGCGGACACACACACGGATACGGCCGGCGGTGCTCGGGCCCGTGGCCGTGGCCGCCGCCACCTCCGCCACCCTGCCGATGCGGGAGCGCGTGGGTGATCGCGCGCGCCAACCAGCGCACCGGGGTCTCGTAGCGCACGAGCACGCACAGGCCCACCATGAGCGCCGTCAGCAGGAGGACGTACTCGATGGTGGCCTGACCGCGATGCATGGTTCGAGGCTAGAGATGCAAGCGTCACGTGTGGGTGACGACGTGTGCGGCTTTCGTCAGAAACCCGACAACGAGCCCGCGACAGTCAGGAGCACGGCGGCCACGAGCGGGAGGAGCGCCGCCGGCACGAGCACGAACACCACGACGACGAGCACCCGCGGCCCGGCCTTCGCCGCCCGCTCCTGGACCGCGCGGGCGCGCTGCGTCCTCGCGCGATCGGCCTGGCGGCGCAGAGACTCCGCCAACGGGACGCCGAGGCGGTCGCTCAGCCGCAGCGTGAGCGCCAGCCGCGCCAGCGACGGCGACCCCGTCCGGGCGGCCAGGTCGCGCAGCTCGTCCGCGCGCGGCCGGCCGAGGCCGATGTTGGCGTACGCGAGGTCGAGCTCGGCGCCCAGCTCACCGCCGACCGCCTCCCCCGCCCCGCGCAGGGACGCGTCCAGGCCGACGCCCGCGGCGACGGCGCTCGCGACCAGCTCGACGAGCTCCGGAACCCGCCGCTCGATCCGCTCCGCGCGGCGGGCCGCAGCGGCGCGCATCCACAACGCCGGATAGGCGGCGCCGAAGCCGGCCACCGCGAGCGCCGCCAGGATCCCGGTCACTCCGCCGATGGCCGTGAGCGCGAGGACGGCGAGTCCGCCCGCGACCGCCACCGCGCCGGCCCGGAACGGCGGCACATCCACCCCACGCGTCGCGAGCAGCGCCGCCGGCGCGCGCCCGGCCGCCTCGAGCAGACGCACCGACGGGCTTCCGCCGCGAGCCCGTTCAGGCGGGTTCAGGCGGCGGTCGCGGACGGCGGCGCGACGAGCTTCGGACAGCGTGAAGGCCGCCGCGAGGAGCAGTAGCCAGGCGATCACGGGTCGACCTCGGACAGCCGCCGGATCAACACGTGGCCGAGCGCTGCCAGGCCGGCCGACATCGCCAGGGCCACCCATCCGAGCGGCGCGCGCACGAGCAGGTCGAACCCGGGCCGATCGGCCAGGTAGAGCGCCGCCACCCCGAGGCCCGGCATCCCGCTGACGATCCGGCCGGTCGCCCGGGCCTGTGCAGTCGCCACCTCGGCCGCCCGGCGCTGGGCGCGGCGCTCGTGCAGGAGCTCGGCGGTGCGTTCGAGCAGGAGCGCGAGATCGCCGCCCGCGCGTATCTGCAGGCGCACCGCGGCGGCGAGGTATGCCACGTCGGGGCTGTCGCCGAGCATTCCGAGTGCATCGGCGACCGGCGTTCCCAACGCCGCGGCCGCTGCGGCGGCCCCGACACGCGCGTCGATCGGCTCGGGCGCATCCTCGACCGCATCCACGAGCGCCTGCGAGAGCGACCGGCCGGCGCGAACGTGGGCCGCGAGGATCTCGACGACCAGCGCCAGCTGAGCCGCCTGCGCCTGCGCGCTCAGGGACCGCCGTAGGCGCATCGGCGCTCCTCGAGCTCGCTCAGGAGCCGCGGGTCCAGCATGTGCAGCTGGCCGTCGCGGCCGCGGGCGTCGACGAACCGCACCCGCCGCGAGCCGTCGCCGTCGCGGACCAGGTGGACGATCACGTCCACCGCCGAGACAACCTGCTCGCGCACGGCGACGTGCGGGAGGTCGAGCCCGGCCATGAGCGCCATCGTCTCGATCCGGCGCACGGCGTCGCCCGGCGAGCTCGCATGGACGGTGGTGAGCGAGCCGTCGTGCCCGGTGTTCATCGCCTGGAGCATGTCGAGCGCCTCGCCGCCGCGCACCTCGCCGACGACGATCCGATCCGGGCGCATCCGAAGCGCGTTGCGCACGAGGGCGCGGAGCGTCACCTCGCCGCGGCCCTCGACGTTCGGCGGCCGGCTCTCGAGCCGGGCGACGTGGGGCTGCGGCAGCCGCAGCTCGGCGGCGTCCTCGACGGTGACGATCCGCTCGGCCGGGTCGATGAAGCCAGCGAGCGCGTTCAGGAGCGTCGTCTTCCCGGTCCCGGTGCCGCCCGAGACGACGACGTTCAGCCGCCCGCGGACGCAGCGCTCGAGCAGATCCGCCTGCCCGGGGGTGAGGCTGCCCGCCGCGACCAGGTCGTCGACCCGGAACGGCGCCCGCGCGAACTTCCGAATCGTGAGCAGCGGGCCGTCGAGGGCGATCGGGGGAAGCACCGCGTTCACCCGGCTCCCGTCCGGAAGGCGGGCATCGACCATCGGACTGGACTCGTCGACGCGCCGGCCGACGGAGCTGACGACGCGATCGATCACCTGGCGCAGGTGCTCCTCGTCGCGAAACGCGACCGACTCACGCACGAGCCGGCCCGACCGCTCGGCATAGACCCGGCCCGGGCCGTTCGCGATCACCTCGGTCACGCCGCGGTCGCGCAGCAGCGGGTCGAGCGGCCCGAGGCCGACCGTGTCGTCGACGATCCCGGCCACGAGCCGGCGGGCGTCCGCCGGGTCGAGCGCGACGCGATCGCCGTGGAGCAGCTCCCACGCCACCCGCTCGGCGGCGACGCGCAGGTCGCCGCCCGGCGGCCGGTCGAGCAGCTCGCGCCGGAGCCGCTCCCGGTAGCCCTCCGCGAGGCCGGCGATCGCATCGGTCACGCCGACACCTCCGCGGCCAGCTCGCGCAGCGCCACGGCGTGCCTGCGGCCGGGCCACCGCTCGAGCCGGGCGCGGCCGTCCGCGAGGGCGTCCAGCGACTCGGCATCGGCGCGGACGACCGCGCCGACGGGGACGCCGACCGTCCGGGCGATGCCGCGCAGCGAGAGCTCGGAGCGGCGGCTCCAGCGGTTCACGACCACCCGGATGCCGTCCGCGGCGCCGGCCCGGGCGAGCGTCGTCACGAGCTCGCGCCCGCCCACCGCGGCCGGCGCGTCCGGCGTCACGACGACGAGCGCGCGATCGGCGGCGACGGCGGCTTCGCGGGAGGCCGTGAACGCGCCGCAGCCCGCGTCGACGACCGCCGGGCCGCCGGCGCGCAGGTCGCGCACGAGCGCGGCGGCGAACCCGCCGGGAAGCGCCGCGGCGATCTCGGGACCGGCCGGGCCGGGCACCAGCCGCAGCCCGCACGGGTGCTGGACGGCGGCGCTTGCCACCGCGGCGGCAAGCCCGTCGCCGACGTGGGCGAGATCGGCCAGCGAGCGCTCGGTCTGGCAGCCCAGCAGCGAGCCGAGGCCGGACCAGGATCCGGACATGTCCACGAGCGCCGCGCCGGAGAGACGGGCGAGCGCGAGCGCGATCGAGGTTGCGCCCGTGCCGCCCTTGGCGCCGAGGATCGCCGTGACGCGCCCGCTCGGCGGAGACGGCGGTCGACCGGGCGTGACCGCCGCTTCGACGAGCGCGTCGCCGAGGGCCCCAGGTACGGCGGGGAGCGGCAGCACGGCGCGGGCGCCGGCGGCGAGCGCGCGCCGGTAGGTGTCGACGCCGGCCGACCGGGCCAGCACGACGGCGGGCCGGCCGCACCCGGCGACGAGCTGGCGCAGGGCAGGCGCACCGCGCTCGCCCGGGTCGGCGAGGAGGGCAACGTCGCACGGTGGCAGCCGACCGGCGACGGCGCGAAGCGGCGCGATCACGCCGACGAGCTGGACGCCGGGCAGGTCGTCCGCGAGCGCCGTCATCTCGGCTCCGAGAAGCGGGTCGGAGGCGACGACGAGGCAGCGGACGACCGGCGCGATCATTCGGCCCCGTCTCCGCGCACCACCAGCCGCAGGGAGCCCTCGCCCTCCGCCGCGATCGCATGCGGCACGGCCGCTGGCGGCAAGAGGAGCGTGGCGACCGAGCCGGAGTCGTCGCGCCGCGCCGACACCACGAGCACGTTCGCGAGCACGAGCCGCGTGCGGCCTCGCCGCCCGGGAGTCGTGAGGTAGACGTCGCCGCGAACGTCCGCGAGATCTCCCGCCGGGACTCCGGCGGCCTCGTCGAGCCGGAGTGCCAGCTCGCGCGCGTCTTCGGGCGCCGTCGATGCCGACACCTCCGCGTCCATCACCGGCGCGCCGGCGACGAGCGCGACGGCGGCGCGCCGGCCGACCGCGTCGGCTGGATCGGCCAGCTGGTGCGGCGACGCCCACGCCGCCGGAAGCCGCACGGTGCCGAGATCCGCCGCCGCGATCCGGGCGCCCTGTGCAACCGGCCGGAGGGCGACGACGCGAATGACGCGCCGGCCCGTCGGCCCGCGTCCGTCTGCGCCGGCGCCGAGCCGGGAGAGCCCGAGCACCGCAAGCACGACGCCCACAAGCGCGAGGACGAGACTGCGACGGCGGTGACGGCTCACGCCCGCGCTCCCGGCAAGCAGCGGGGGCAGTCCGTGCCCAGCGTCGGGACGCCGCACCAGCTGCAGCGCGGCGCCGCGGCGATCCGCTCGCGGAGCGCCATCAGCGACCCGGCCGGGACGGCGGGCGCGACGAGCAGCTCCACCGTCCACGCCACACGGAGCGATGTCGCGAGGCCGCCGTCGAGCCATCCCAGCTCGACGCCCTCGGCACCCACGGCGGCGACCAGCTTGCGCGGAGCGCCGGTGCCCGACACCGCGGCGATGCAGACCGCACGGGCCCGCCCGGCGGCCGCCACGCGCGTGAGGGAATCCGGATCCACCGGCACCTGCATCCAGCGACCGGCCGACCAGCGCGCGCACGCCTTCCGGCTTCCGCCCGTCTCGGCCAGGCCGGCGCGGCACAGCGAGGCGGCGGACGGGCTCACGATCCACATCGAGGATCGGTCCTCGACGGCATCGAGCAGGGCCGCCACCTCGGACGTGTGCCACCCCTGCTCGTGCGCATGCGTCGCGAGACCGGCCAGGTAGCGACCGCCGATCCCGGGCAGGCGTAGCTCGTGGCCGGCGCCGGCGCCGGCGAGCCCCTCGGCCCTCGCGACCCGTCCATGGGCCGAGAGGGCCGAGATGAGCCGGAGCGGCCGGGCGGCCGCCGGCTCGGGCCCTGCGGGGGGCTCGAGCAGCCGCAGGATCCCGGCGGGATCCGCGGTCATGCGTGATCGCCCAGACAGGGAAGGGTCACGACGAAGCGCGAGCCGCTCCCGACGGCGCTGGTCACGGCGATCGAGCCGCCGTGGGCCTCGGTGAGCTCCCGGGCGACGGCGAGGCCGAGCCCGGCACCGGGCTCCGGCCGCCGCGCCTGGAAGAACTCGTCGAAGATGAACGGCAGATCGGCCTCGGCGATGCCGCGGCCCGCGTCCTCCACCGCCACCTCGAGCCCGTCTTCGACGCGGCGGCCCCGAACGGTTACGTCCGTGCCCGGCGGGGCGTATTTGATGCCGTTCGTGATCAGGTTGGCGAAGATCTGGCGGACGCGGTTCTGGTCGCCGCGCACGAGCCCGCCGTTGCACGTCCAGTCCAGCCGCACGCGCACGCCACCCTGCTCGGCGACGGTCTGGAGCCGCTCGGCGACCTCGCTCACGCACGGCTCGAGCGGGAAGACCTCGTCGTTCACGCGCAGCTCGCCCGCGCGTGCGCGCGAGAGCTCGAGCAGGTCTTCGATCAGATAGCCGAGCCGCTCGCACTCGCCGTCGATGACGTCGAGCTTGGCGGCCTTGCCCGGGTCGTGCTCCGATCGGTGGAGCGTATAGACGTAGCCCTTGATCACCGTGAGCGGCGTGCGCAGCTCGTGCGAGACCTTGCCGATGAACTCGGCACGGGCCCGCTCCTCGCGGGCGAGCAGGGTCGCGAGCTCCTCGACCGAGGCGTGGAGACGGCCGTCGACGCCTGTCCGGCGCCGGCGCAGCGGGACGCGGATCACTCCGGCCTGCACAGGCGGTAGCCGACGCCCCACTCGTTGGCGAGCCAGCCGGAGCCCGAGTGGACGCGGAGCTTCTGGCGCAGCCGGCTCGCGTGCGAGTCGAGCGTGCGCGTGCGTCCCTGCGACCGGAACCCCCACACCGACTCGAGCAGCTCGGCCTTCGTGAAGACCCGGCCGGGCTCGGAGGCGAGCGTCGTCAGGAGCTGGTACTCCTTGGCCGAGAGGTCGACCTTGATGCCGCCGACCGTGACCTCGCGCGAGAGCGTGTTCACGGACAGGTCGCCGTGGCGGATGACCTCACGGTCGCGCGAGCGGGACACCCGCGCGAGAATCGCGCCGATCCGAGCGAGCAGCTCCGGATAGTGGAAAGGCTTCGTGACGTAGTCATCCGCCCCGCGCACCAGGCCGCGGACGCGGTCGACATGCTCGGCCTTCGCGCTCAGCATGATGATCGGGAGATCGGGATCCCAGGGGTCGTTGATCCCGTCGCCGGCACGCACGGTGCGGCAGATCTCGTAGCCGCTCATGTCGGGGAGCACGACGTCGAGAAGCACGAGGTCGGGACGGGCGCGACCGAGAAGCTCGATCGCCTCTGCGCCGGTCGCGGCGGTGAGAACGGTGAAGTCGTCGTCGCGGAGGTTCTCGGTGAGGAACTCGACGATGCGGGGTTCATCGTCGACGACGAGCACGGTGGATCCTGCCATCTGAAGCGGGCCTCTTTCGGGGTCGTGGGCCACGCCGGATGGGGACGTACGGGCGGCGTGGCACCGATTGCGATGTCGTGCTCTCCGGGCCGCCTCGGAGATGCGCTCTCAACGTATACGACGAGATCGCCAACGTGAAGATATGCAACGGCAACTGTTGCATTTCCGTGAGTCGAATCGTCAGGTTGCGGTAATTCCGTCGGCGGTACGAACTCCCCCGGACCGGCGATCGCTCGCTACCGGCATCGCCCTGATCGGCCCGGGTATCTCCCGCGTTTGGGTGTCAGGCGGGCTCGGGTTCGGGTTCGAGCTCGCCCAGGCGGATCCGAATCTCGTCGTCGCCGAACACCCGCGACGACCTCGAGCTCGCCATCCAGCGCAGCGACATGGCTTCGCAGTGTCGACAGATACCGGTCACGCTGCTCTCGGAAGTTCTTGGTCATGGATCGTTATGCCAGCGCGGTATTCGGCGCCGCTGACTGCATACCGGGGTCAGACCCCGAACGGCGGCCGTGACGCTTCCGTTGCAGTTCCGTTCGGGGTCAGACCCCGGTTTCCGCGGCCACAGCGCTTCCGGAACGCCCCACCTAGACTTCGCCCGCATGGAGGCAGGCGGGCAGCGACCGGCGGCGACTCGCGGCCATGTGACGGTCATCGAGGACGAGGCGTCCATCTCGGATCCGCTCCGCTCGGCGCTCGAGCGCGAGGGCTACGCCGTCTCGGTCGAGCCGACCGGGAACGGCGGGCTCGAGTCGGTGCGGCGGGGCGAGCCCGACATCGTCCTGCTCGACCTGAACCTGCCCGATCTCGACGGCCGCGACGTATGCCGGGCGATCCGCCAGACCTCGGACGTGCCGATCATCATGCTCACAGCCCGCGGCCTCGAGACCGACCGCGTCGTCGGCCTCGAGCTCGGCGCCGACGACTACCTCGTCAAGCCGTTCAGCATGGCCGAGCTGATCGCCCGCATCCGCGCCGTGCTGCGCCGCACCGGAGAGCGCGCCGCGCCGGCCGCCGCCGCCACCCCCACCGCAATCGAGATCGGCGACGTCTCGATCGACCCGGCCACCCATGTCGCCACCCACGCCGGCTCGACCCTCGACCTGCCCCGGCGCGAGTTCGACCTGCTGCACATGCTGATGGCCCACGCCGGCACCGTGCTCGCGCGCAACAAGCTGATGGACGACGTGTGGGGCGTCGACTGGTTCGGGTCGACGAAGACGCTCGACGTGCACATTGCCGGCCTGCGCCGCCGGCTCGGCGATGACGCCCACGAGCCCCGCTACATCCACACCGTGCGCGGCGTCGGCTTCCGGTTCGCCTCCCCCGCGGAGCTCGCCGGGTGACGCTGCGCGGCCGCCTGCTGGCGGCGTTCGCATACCTGCTCGTGCTCACGGTGGTCGCGCTGGCGGTGCCGCTGGCCGTGAACGTCGACCGGCGGGCGAAGGACGCCTTCTACGCCGGGATCGACTCGCAGACGCAGGTGATCGCCGCCTCGCTCGGCGGCTCCCCCGCCCCCGGCGGCACGCTGACCGGCGTGCGCCGGGCGGTCGCCCGGTACGGCCGCGAGACCGACGCCCGCGTCGTCGTCACGAACGGCCGCGGCCTGCTGCTGGCCGACTCGACGCGCCCGAACCCGGCCCGGGTCGGCTTCGCGACGGCGGGCCGTCCCGAGATCTCAACGGCCCTCTCCGGCCGCGGCATCCGCATCATCCGGCACAGCTCGGACCTCGGCGGCGACCTGCTCGTCGTCGC
This sequence comes from Gaiellales bacterium, assembly GCA_036273515.1. Classification (GTDB taxonomy): domain Bacteria; phylum Actinomycetota; class Thermoleophilia; order Gaiellales; family JAICJC01; genus JAICJC01. The sequence continues at coordinate 12,893 of DASUHM010000049.1, read as the reverse complement.
CTACCCCGTCCTCGACCAGGGCCGGATCGTCGGCGCGGTGCGGCTCTCGCAGCCGATCGCGGCGGTCGCCGCGCGCGTGCACCGGAGCTGGATCGCGATCGCCGTCGTCGCGGCGGTCGTCGGCGTGGTCGGGATGGCCGTCGCGTGGGTGCTCGCGAGCTCGCTGGCCCGCCCCATCCAGGCGGTCGAGGCGACGGCCGGGCGGCTCGGCCGCGGCGACCTGGACGCGCGGGCGCCGGAGACCGGCCCGACCGACGTCGCCGACGTGGCCCGTGCGCTCAACAGGATGGCGGACGAGCTGGTGGGGCTGATCGAGTCGCAGCGCGAGTTCGTCGCCAACGCCTCGCACCAGCTGCGAACGCCGCTGACCGGCCTGCGACTGCGGCTGGAATCGCTCTCGACCGGGCCGGAGAGCGCCGACGCCCAGGCCGGGCTGCGCGAGGTCGACCGCCTGTCCGAGCTCGTCTCCGATCTGCTCGTGCTCGCCCGCGCCGGCGTTCCGCCCCCGGCCGCGGCGGCCTGCGACCTGCGCCAGGAGGCGCGGGCGGCCGCCGACCGCTGGCGGCCCGTCGCCGCAGAGCACGCCGGCACGGTCACCCTGGAGGAGCCGGCCGGCCCGGTCGCGATCGCCGCCGACGCGGGCGACGTCGCCGGCGTGCTCGACAACCTGATCGAGAACGCGATCGCCTACGGCCCAGACGGCGGCGCCGTCGCCGTCTCGGTGGCCGCCGAAGGCGTCGTGCGCGTGCGGGACGACGGCCCGGGCATCGGCCCGGCCGAGGCGGCGCGCGTGTTCGACCGCTTCTACCGGGGCAGCGCGGGCAGGGAGACGCCCGGCACCGGGCTGGGCCTGGCCATCGTGCGCGACCTGGCGGCCCGCTGGGGCGGCGCCGCGGAGCTCGAGCCGGGGGGCTCCGGCACCTGCATCGCGGTGCGCTTCCCGCCCGCGCAGGAGGGCGACGTTGCCAAGCCCTAACCTCCCCCGAACCCGCCGCTTCCGGGCCCCTACCTATCCTGGGGTCATGCGCGCGCGAGCCACCACCGTCCTCCTCGTCTTCGCCGCGATCGCTCTCCCGGCGGGCATGGCCGTGGCCGTCTTCTACGCCTCCGACCAGGCGATCGGCGACACGCCCGGCGGCGTCACCCCGCAGTTCGGGCCGAACGTCCAGCCGATCACCACCGTGCCGCCGACGACGAGCGAGACCGAGCACCACCACCGGAGGCACCGCGATTCCGGTGGCTCCACGGGCGTGGTGACGACCTTCGGGACGGACGACCGCGGCGGCTCCACCAGCGGGCGATCTCCGGGCGGATCGGGCAGCTCCGGCAGCGGCTCGAGCGGCGGCTCCGGAAGCACCTCCGGCGGAGGCGGCCACGGCAGTGACGACGGCGGCGGCGACAGTTAGTTCGCCGTTACCAACCGCTTAACCATCCCGTTCCGTGCCATAGCCCGGGCCTAACCCGGCCTCTCCTACGGTGAGTCCAGTCCACTGGCAACCGACATTCGAAGGAGACGCCACATGGCCAGGAACACCCGTACACGCCGGATCGCCCTCGCGGCCGGCCTGCCCGCCGCCGCCGCGGCGGCGGCGCTGATCGCCTCGGCGGCCACCGCCGCGACGTCCGCCCCGGAGGCCGTGCACCAGTCGGTCAGGCCGGCGGTCGTCGGGGCGCACCACCACGGCCGCCACGTCGAGCCCGGCGACCGCCGCGGCCGGGCCAACGAGCCCGGCGAGGACGTCCGCGGCCAGGAGCGCGAGCCCGGCGACGACCGTGGCCAGAACCGCCGTGAGGATCGCGGCGACCAGCGCCGGCACGACCGCGGCGACGACCGCGGTGACCATCGGGGCGGCTCCAACTCCGGCCCCGGCAATGACGACTCCGGCCACGACGGCTCGGGTCACGATGGAGGTGACGACTGATGACACGGCTCTCCCGCGCGCTCGTCGCGCTTACCCTGGTCGCCGCGCTGGCGGCGGCCCTGACGCCCGCGGCCGAGGCCCAGGGCGGCGGCACCAAGCTCACCGCGAAGCTGACCGGGACGAAGGCCTTCCCGGGTGTGAGCGGCAAGGCGACCTTCAAGCGCGAGTCCGGGCAGCGTGAGCTCGAGGTCGAGATCGAGCACGCCAAGTCCCTGCACGGCAAGCGGCTGACGGTCTTCGTCGGCGGCAGGCAGATCGGCACGATGGTCGTCGGACAGCTCGGAAACGCCCGCCTCGACCGCTCGACGCAGCGCGGCCAGGCGGTGCCGAAGGTCACCGCTGGCACCGGCGTGAGCGTCCACACCGCCGCGGGCGCGGCGGTCGCGAAGGGCCGCTTCTAGCCGGCCCGGCGACGGCGGCGGTGGGGATCACGCCTCCCCGCCGCCGCCCTCGTCGCCTACTCTTTCGGTGGCAGGATCTGCCGAAAGGAGCACCCGGATGGCGACCATCCGCCCCACCTCGAACATCGAGATCATCTGGAGCGACTGGCTCGATGCGATGCGACGGGGAGACATGGACGCCCTCGCCTCGCGGCTCGCGCCCGAGGTCAGCCACCGCGGCGTGCGCCCCGACATGATCTGCCCCGACCGCGAGTCGGTGCTGGCGAACGCCCGCAACCGCTCGGAGGAGCTCCCCGACGTCGGCGCGATCGAGCTGGTCGCGGCAGGCGACCACGTCGTCCTCTCGGTGCGCGCCCCCTCCGTCGGCATGCCGCTCGACGACGACTCGCCGATGCGCGGCCAGGCGTCGATCGTCTTCACCCTGCGCGACGGGATGATCACGCAGATGCAGGACTACCTGACCCGCGCCGAGGCGCTCGCCGCCGCCGGCGCAGAGCCCGCCGTCTGGGACTGATCAGCCCGCCCGGGCGACCGCCCAGCGGGCGTGCGCCAGGGGGTGGCGGAGCAGGTGGGCGGCGGCCAGGCCGGCCCACTCGCCGTAGCGGCCGAGCAGCTCCGCCGTGTCGGCGACGTCCGCGCGACGGCCGAGGAGCGCCGAGCAGAGCTTGATCAGGCCCAGGTCGCCAACCGGGCCGTGTGCGTAGGAGCCGAGGCCGTCTCGCGCGATCACGCCGGCCGACCACGGCCCCAGCGCCGGCTCGGCACACAGGCGGTCGACCGCGGCCTGGGCGGGCACGCCGCGCAGCCGCTCGAGGTCGAGCGTGCGGGCCACCCGCACGAGCGCCGCGGCCCGGCGCGGCGAGAGCCCGGCCCGCTCGGCCGATGCGGCGCTCAGGCGGCCGATTTCGGACGGCCCCGGCGGGATGCGCAGGTCGCCCTCGCGGGGGCAGGTGGACCAGATCAGGCGGCGCTCGATCTCCATCGCCTCGCGCGAGGTGATCAGCTGGCCGCACACCGCCCGCACGAGCGCGTGGACGACCGTGCCCAGCCGGGCCGGGCGGGCGCCGCGGCGGCGGCGCACGACGGCGCCGATCAGTTGGTCGCGCTCGGCCATGCGCAGGAACGGCGAGTGGTCGACGTCGAGCGCGAGCACGAAGGCGAGCGCGTCGTGGGCGGCGGCCGTATCGGGCGCGGCGATCCGGGCGCCGAGCTCGCCGCCCGGCCGCTGCCAGACCCGCGCCCGGGCCGGGCCGGCCGGCGTGGCCAGCACCAGGTCGAGCACGCCGCCGCGGTAGCGGCGGGTGGGATCGGGGCGGCCGGCCGAGTCGGCCAGCGAGTAGGGCCCGCGGGGACGCAGGAGCACCTCGACCGCGCCAGCCTCGGAGACCGTTTCCACGGGCGGATTCTTGCAGGCGGCCAGGAGGGAAACGCTTCTCCTTGACAGAACCAATTGCGCAGGTAACCATTCCGGTGCCGGATGGGCATGACAGGGATGTCGTCCGGTGGGTCACTCCGGCAAAGGGCAATCGGCCGTCGCGTGACGACGCAGGGCCGGGTTTCACGTGGTCTTCGACAGAACGGAGATTTGTGGCACGCGTGCTCATCACCGGCGGCGCCGGGTTCATCGGGTCGCACGTCGCCGACCTCCTGCTCGATCAGGGTCACGAGGTGCGCGTGTACGACCGCCTCGTCGAGCAGGTGCACAACGGCCATGGCCCCCGCCACGTCCCCACGGACGCCGAGTTCATCCACGCCGACGTGCGCGACGCGGCGGCCCTCCGCAAGGCCCTGAAGGGCGTCGACGCGATCGTCCACCACGCCGCCGAGGTCGGGGTCGGCCAGTCGATGTACCAGATCACCCGCTACGTCGACGGGAACACGAGCGGCACGGGCGTCCTGCTCGAGCTGCTCGCGAACGAGCCCCACACAGTCAGGCGGATCGTCGTCGCCTCGTCGATGTCGGTCTACGGCGAGGGCGCCTACCGGTGCGAGGACCACGGGATCGTCCATCCGCTCGTGCGCGACGACGCCCAGCTCGGCCGGCGCGACTGGGAGATGCGCTGCCCGACCTGCGGCGCCCACGCGATCCCGGTGCCGACGAGCGAGACGACCCCGATCGCGCCCGCCTCGATCTACGCGATCTCCAAGCTCGACCAGGAGCTCATGTGCCTGGCCGTCGGCCGTGCCTACGACATCGGCGTCGTCGCGCTGCGCTACTTCAACACCTACGGGCCGCGGCAGGCGCTCTCGAACCCCTACACCGGCGTCGCCGCCATCTTCAGCTCGCGGCTCATCAACAGCCAGCCGCCGCTCGTTTTCGAGGACGGCCTGCAGCTGCGCGACTTCGTTCACGTGCACGACGTCGCCCGCGCCACCGTCCTCGCCCTCACCTCGCAGGCGGCGGTCGGCGAGGCGATCAACATCGGCACCGGCCGGCCGGTGTCGGTGCTCGAGGTGGCCGAGGTGCTGGCCGAGCACATCGGCGTCGAGCTGCCGGCCCGGATCAGCGCGACCTCGCGCTCCGGCGACATCCGCCACTGCTGGGCGGACGTCTCGAAGGCACGGGAGCTGCTCGGGTTCGACGCAGCTGTCGACTTCGGCGAGGGCATGAGAGAGTTGGTCGCATGGGTACGGAAGCAGGAGGCCGACGACCGGTCCGAAGCCGCGCACGCCGAGCTGGCGCAGCGCGGCCTCGCTCGGTGACGCTGCCTACGTGACCATCCTGGCGGTGTCGATCACCGCCGTCGTCCTGACGGTGGTGTTCGTGGTCACTCAAGCTCTCTACCTGATCACGCTGGTTCACGACCTCTACATGCTGTCCCGCAAGGTCGACTGGGTGGAGCTCGACGAGGAGGCCGTCTGGGAGGCCGGCCCCCTCCCGAAGGTCGTGCTGCTCTACCCGGTGCTGCGCGAGCCGCCGGAGACGATGCGCACCACCTTCGTGGGCCTGGACGAGCTCGAATACGAGCGCGACCGCTACCGGATCGTCGCCATCCCCAACCACGACGACCACGCGACGATCACCGCGCTCGAGGAGCTGCAGGACGAGTTCGCGTGGCTCGAGATCCTGGTCGTCCCCCCCACCACCGACCCCGGGTGGGACCCGGTGTGGGAGAGCTGGGATCGGACGCAGCAGGCGTACTGGTGGCACGTCGGCGCCACCGCCGGCGACCGCGACCTGCCGCCGAAGAAGACCCGCCAGCTGGTCTATGCGCTCTATACGCTCGACGCCGAAGAGACCGAGGACGACTGGCTCCTGAACTACATCGACGCCGACAGCGTGCCGCCGCACGACCACCTGCTCGCCGGCGCGGCCGGCGCCCCGCACTTCGACGTCATCCAGAGCACGAACGTCGCCGGCAACCTGCTCGACACCTGGCCCGCGTCATGGCACGCGATGGACCACATGTGCTGGGACGGGATGCGCTACCCGCACCTGAGCGCCCGCGGCCGCCACCCCTACTGGGTGCTCGGCAAGGGGCTCTTCTACCACGCCCCCGACCTGATCGCGATGGGCAGCTTCAACCCCTGGGTGACGATCGAGGATCCCGAGGTGGGCATGCGCCTGTGGGTGAACGGCCGCCGCCTGGGCGTGATCGCGAGCCCGCTGATCGAGGAGGTGCCGCTCACCCTGCACCGCGGCCTCACCCAGCGCAAGCGCTGGATCTGCGGCTTCTACCAGTCGCTCGGCTCGTGCCTGCGGCTGATGGGCATGCGCCGGCGCGACCGCATCCGGGCGTGGACGAACTTCCTGCCCTGCCTGTCGCTGGCCGTGAACCCATTCGGCGTGCCGATCGGCATCTGGGCGCTGTGGGTGTGGTACGAGGGCACGAGCCCGCTGCCGGTCGGGCTGATCCTGCTCGCGGCCTCGACGATCGTCCTCTACTGCATCAGCATGTCGATCACCTACGCGTCGACCTGGCGGCGAACGGCGCTCGTCCTCGAGCACCGCCGCGACCGGCTGCACTACATGCTGCGCGTGAACCCGGTCTTCCTGTGGGTGTACTGGCTGTGGTGGTCGGTGCCGATCGCCGTCGGCACGTGGATGTACTTCCGCGACGGCGGCCGGGTGTGGGAGCGCACCGAGAAGACGGACGCCATCCACGAGCTGGTGCGCGACGTCGTCAGCCGCGAGGAGTGAGGCCGGCGCGCAGCGCGTACCAGGCCTGCTTCGGCTGGTAGTGCGCGTCGAACGGGAGCGGCCGGTTGGCCGTCCCGATCCAGGTGGCGGCGTCGGTGATGCCCCAGGTCGTCACCCGGGCGCAGGCGCGCACGGCGGCGCACGAGGCGGCGACGGTCCTGTAGATCGCGGCCTCCTCGGCCATCCGCGTGGCGAGCGGCGCCGAGCCGCCGGCGCGGACGTCGAGCTCGGTGATCTCGAGCCGCAGCCGAAGCGCGGCGAACTGGCGCAGGACACCGGTCAGCTCGGCCTGGGGCGGATGCGCGTCGAGGAGCAGGTGGGCCTGGAAGCCGACGCCGCCGATGGGGACGCCCGCCGCCTTCAGGCCGGACACGAGCTGGAAGAGCGCGTGCTCCTTGGGGTCGTTCCACTCGGCGCCGTACTCGTTCAGGAAGAGCCGCGCGTTCGGGTCGGCCGCGTGCGCCCACCTGAACGCGAGCGCAACGTAGCCGGGGCCGATCACGCGCTCCCAGATGCTCTGGCGCATGTGGCCGTCGGTGGTGAGCGGCTCGTTCACGACGTCCCACTCCTCCACCTTGCCGCGGTAGTGCGAGACGACCGTGGTGATGTAGGTGTGGAGGACGCTCTCGAGCTGCGCCCGCGTCCAGTCGCCGTGCAGCACCCAGCTCGGCACCATCTCGTCCCAGACCAGCGTGTGGCCGCGGACGGGCATGTTGTGGCGGTTGGCGAAGGCGACGATCCCGTCGGCCCTCGCGAACGTGAAGCGGCCGCGGGACGGCTCGAGCTGGCTCATCTCCATCTCCCACTCGGGCGTGATCGAGCGGTAGTGCGCGAGCAGCGTACGGACGTAGCGCGGGCCGGCGTTGGCCAGCATCACGTCGTTCACCGCCGCCCCGAGCTGGGGCGCCTCGCTCGCCGAGGTGCGGTTGAAGACGGCGGGGTGGGCGACGCGCGGAGCCGGCGCCGCGGAGGCGGCGCCGCCGAACCACCCGCCGAGGACCGCTGCGGCGGTGATGGCGAGGCCAAGCGTTAGGGCGTACTTGCCGAACATCTAGATTACTATGTCGACAAGACAATCGAATCACTTGATCGGGTAAATTCGGCATCACCCCTGCCGATAGGCCGGAATTCGCGCGGGGGAAGGCCTACGTGTGCTCGATGACGAGGTGGTCGCCCACCTCGACACCGGCGCGGTCGATCGAGCCGACGGGGAGCTCGAGCGCCACCTTGGCGCCCATGCAGTAGGACGCCCGCCACGGTTTGATGGCGCGCACCAGCTTGAGGACTCGGCCCTCGCGGTCGGCGTAGACCACGTCGATGGCGAACCGCATCCCGAACATGTGGATCGAGCTGGTCGGGATCCACAGGCCCTCGTCGTCCGCCAGGCCCGATCGACCCAGCAATCCCCTGGTGCGGCTCCAGAGCGACGTGGCCAGCTCGCCGCGCTCGCACACCACCGGCCCGCGTTCCAATCGGATCCGGGCCACTACCATGTCCTCATATGGGGCACACCGAGCCGCCCACAGAGCATTCCGAGTTCGAGTACGTGTCCGGGGACGACTATGTGGTCGAGTTCCTCGACTACCGCTACGGGTTCTCCCACACCGATTTCGAGCAGCGCGTGACCGCTGCGGCCGTCCGGCTCGAGCTCGTCCCCGCCCGCGACCTCTCCGACAACGAGACCGCCGACCTGGTCGAGCTCGCCAGCGTCGGCCGCGTCGACCACCCCCGCAGCCGGTTCGGCCGCCATCTGGCCGCCAACGCCGGGCTGCTCGACAGCCTGCACGGCGACTCGCTCGCCTACTGGCTGCGCAAGCTCGTCTTCCGGGGCGCCTGGCTCGACCACCGGCTCAAGACCGGCCAGCTCGACGTCACATTCGACGAGGGGCAGGGCCGGTTCGCGTACCGGATGCCGACCGACCAGACCCCGGTCGTCGACGTGGCACCGGTGCCGAGCTGGGCGCCGCTGCAGTTCACCGGCTGACCCGCAGCGCCGGGCCACGCGGCGGCCCGGGCGGCAGCTACGCGGCGCCCGCGGAACCACCGGCCGGCGGGACGTACACCAGCAGGTGCGGGCCGACCTGGATCTGATCGCCCGCCTCCAGCAGGTGCTGCTGCACGAGCTGCCCGTTCACGAACGTGCCGTTCAGGCTGCCCTCGTCTTCGAGCACGACGCCGACGGACTCGCGCCGCACCGTCGCGTGCCGCGCCGACACGGTCGGGCCGGCGAGGACGATGTCGTTCTCGGCGTTTCGGCCGATCGTCGCGGTGCGGTGCTCGAGCGGGAAGGCCTGCTCGTCGCCGAGCTTCGGCCGCCACACCAGGGTCGGATGCTCGCCCGCGGAGACCGGCTGCGGCGCGGTTCCGGCGGCCGCCGGCTCGATGATGCGCGTGAAGCTGGGCTGATCGTCGTCCATCTCGGCTCCTGGATGGCGGAGAAATACGCCGTTCGAGCCTAGCAGTGAGGGCGGACGGCCGATAGACTGACGGGCTGATGGAAGAGGAGCAGAACCCGATGGCCGAGGCCGAGGCTCAGCTCTACCGGCGCATCCAGGAGCTGCGGGCCCGCGCGCGGGCCGAGCGGCCCTCGGGCGGCCCCGGCGACACGCCGGCCGCGATGCCGGATCTGCGCACCATCCTGGCCCGTGCCGAGGCCAACGTCGGCGAGCTGCGCCAGACCGCCGCCGCCCTCGAGCAGTCGCTGCCCGAGGCGGTCGAGCGGGCCGTCGAGCGCTCCATGGACGAGCGGGCCACGCCGCGGCGGCTGGCCGAGCTGCGCGAGCTCGTTCGGTCGCTGGCCGGCCAGATGGAGCAGGTGAACCGCGATCTCCTGGCCGAGCGGCTGGGCCGGATCGAGGATCTCGAGCTCCTCGTCGACCTGATCTCGAGCGGGATGGCGGCCCTGCGCCAGGACGTCGCCGACGTCTCGGGCTCGATCTCGCGCATGAACTCGTCGGTCACCGGCGTCGCCGCCCGCCTCGACCAGCCGCTCCAGGTCACGGTCGAGCGGCCGCGCCAGTCCGGCGTCCGCGACCTCTTCCGCGCCACCGAGCCCCACGAGGAGCCGAATCCCTCCTCGCGGGCCTGACCGGCATGCCGGTCACGAAGGTCATCGAGGTCATCGGCAGCTCCGCCGACGGCGCGGACGCCGCGGTGCGCGAGGCGGTGAGCTCGGCCGGCCGCTCGATCCGCGGCATCTCCCACGTCGACATCGTCTCGATCACGTGCGACGTCGAGGACGGCCAGATCGCCCGCTGGAACGCGCTCGTGAAGATCGCGTTCCCGGTCGAGCCGCGCTAGCTGACCGCGGCGAAGCGGGGAGCCCCGGCCGGGCTAGCCCGGCAGCCACTCCTTGCGGAATCCGGTGGGGACGTCGTGCCCGAAGCCTGCGTAGGCCTCCTTCGGCTCCTTCGTCGTCTTCTCGACGCCGGCGCCGTGGCGGCGGGCCACCTCGGCCTCCGGGTAGATGACGTCGCCGTCGCTGCGGCCGCCGATCGCGAGCAGCGTGCAGGGGCCGTCGCCGGCGCCGACGAACACGTGCTCCGTCCAGGCCGGGCAGTGGACGAAGTCCCACGCCCGAAGGAGCCGCTCCTGGCCCTCGACCAGGAGCAGGCATTCGCCGGACAGGATGAGGAAGTCCTCCTGCTCGTCCTCCCCGTGATACATGCAGGACGGCTGGCCTGGGGCGAGGACGCTGACGTTGATCCCGATCTGGGGGAAATGGACGTCGCCCTCGAAGCGCGTGTAGGCGCCGAAGTCGCTGTCGCGCCAGGCGGCCTCGCGGGCGTTGACGACGAACCAGCCCTCGCCCTTGGGGAGGATCCCGTTCTCCGCCTTCTCGTACCCACTCTCGGGGACCACGAACAGGAACCTATCAGGCGGGCGTTGGATCCAGCCGGCCGTTCGCGGCCAGCGTGTACAAGGCGTCGACCGTGAGCTTGCCCCGCCACGCCCAGGCGACGGCGTCATCCCAGTGGAGCCAGTCGAACGTCCAGCCGCCGTCAGCCTGCTGGCCGCGCTCGAGCTCGTCCAGCTGGCGCTCGATCGCCGCGGGATCGAACAGGCGCCGGCCGACATGATCGGGCCGCGGCGCCGCCGTGAGTGCGGTGATGACCTCGCCCTCGGTGCCGCCGGTGACCGGGATCGAGTCGCGGCCGGCGAGCGTCCTTCCGACCGTGTCGAGCACGGGCTCGGCCCGCTCGCGGTCGGCGACGGCGTCGATGAAGTCGATCACGTACTTCCACTCGTAGCCGGGCCGTGGGTCGAGGTGGTCGAGCCGCCTCCAGACGAACGCGGAGGCACGGTCGAGCCATGTCCGGCCCGGGCCGGCGCCCATCCCGGCGCGGTGGGCGGCGGCCGTCACCGCGGCGGTCATGTGCAGCGACGACGTCCGCTCGGCGGGCGGCTGCATCCACGGCGCGTGCGGAATCGCGTCGGCGTCATACGGGAGGACGAAGTCGAGGCCGCCGTCGGGACGGGTGACGATCTCGAGCCAGCCGGCCAGGCCGACCATCAGCGGATCGTCGGGCGCCGCCTCGATCTCGTGCAGCAGCTCGAGGGCGGCCAGCGCCGTGATCGGCTGGCTGCCGGGGTCGGGCAGGTCGGGCTCGAGGTACCCAAAACCGCCGTCGGGGTTGCGGTAGGCGGCCAGGGCGGAGCGGATCAGGGCCGGATCGCCGTCCATGCGGCGGCGGTCGATCAGGCGGGCATGGAGCGTGACGAAGCGTCGCGCGGCGACTGTGTCGGTCATCCGACGAGTGTCACAGCGCCGCCGGGGCCGAGCTTGAACGTTTCGGCCATGTTGGCCCGCTCGCCCGCGGGGCCGGCGCCGCCGGCGAGCAGCTCCAGGGGCGTCGCAGCGGCCAGCCGGCGGCAGTCGCGGGCCAGGTGGGCCTGGTCGGCATACCCGGCGTCGGCGGCCAGGCGGGCCAGCGAGCCGCCGCCGCGGGCGAGGCCGAGGAAGCGCTGGAAGCGCAGCACCCGCCGCAGCGTGCGCGGCCCGTACCCCACGCCGCAGTCGAACCGGCGGCGGAGCTGGCGCTCGCTGACCGCGGTCGCGCGGGCGAGCCGCTCGACGCTGTCCTCGCCCCGGCGCAGCCGGAACACCGCCTCGCGCACGAGGTCGTCTCCGCCTCCCGCGATGCGGTCGTAGACGCCCGCCACCAATGCCTCGAGAGGGCGCTCGGCGAGCGCGACCCGGTCTTCCAGCAGCCGGCCTTCGGCGCCCCAGATCTCGGCCAGCGGCACGAGCTCGTCGAGCAGCTCCGACGCCGGCAGCCCGAGCGCCGCCCCGGCGGCGCCGACGCGGAAGCGCACCCCGCAGCGGCCCTGGCCGGGCGTCTCGGGGGCGAGGTCGGGGCCGGTGGCCGGCCCGGCGACCACGAGCTCACCGCGCGTCCACACGATGTCGACGCAGGCGTCGGGAAGCACGCGGACGGCGCTCCCGTCGCCGATCCACACGCACGCGACCTGCTGCTCAAGCCCGGGCGGCGGTGCCAGCTCGCGGTTCGGCATGCCTGCAGGGTAGTCGCCGTGGCCGGTCAGCCGGTCTCGGCGGGCGGCTCCCAGATCAGCTCGGCGACGTCGATCGCGAGATCCGGGCTGTCCCGGTCGGGGCGGGCCCGCACCTCTCCGGTGCCGACGCAGACCACGTCGTTCAGCCACCGGTAGCGGCTGTCCTGCGACAGGTGCGTGCCGCTGACGACGATCTGACGACGGCCGGGCGGATAGGCGCGCCCGTAGCCGCGCCACTCGAAGAAGATCTCGGCGCCGTCGGCGGTCTCGATCACGCCCTGGAAGTCGGGGCCGAACGTGCCGTCCGTGCGGCGGCCGGGATGGTTGGCGCCGCGCATGCGGCCGGCGATCCGGCCGGTGCAGGCGCCCTCGGCCAGGTAGAAGTCCTGCCACTGGGTGCCGTGCTCGCCGGCGAGCTCGATGCTCCAGGCCTCCGGGTAGGTGAACTCGACGCGGTAGAGCGGCTCGAGCCTCATCGGATGAGCCTATACCGGGGCGGGGCGGGCGATATCCCTGCGCCGTGGCCAGCGACCGGTACGCCGTGCACCAGCTCGGCGACGAGGGGTTCACGCCGCCTCGGCTGCGGCTCGGGATCGAGGCGTTCGGCGTCACGGTGCGGCCGGCCGGGCCTGGCGAACAGATCGTCGCGGAGCACTCCGAGGAGGGCGAGGACGGGAACGAGGAGCTCCAGCGATCTCGACTCGATCCGCGTCGATCCGCGGTTCCCGGCAGCGTGGGCCTAGCCGGGCGGCATCAGCTTGCGGCCCGGCCGGCGCAGGAACGCAACGATCCTCACGCGACCATCCCACCGCCCGATGGCGGGTGCGGGCCGCCGGGGTCGACCGACGCCACCGAGCTGGGCTGACGGTACTCGGTGTCCAGCGACCCGCGGTTCCCCGGCGGGGAGAGCTTGCG